>CAYHQN010000224.1:0-3893 GCA_964358545.1 uncultured Tangfeifania sp.
ATTTTCCAACCCACCCCTCGCCTCATCCAACGCCCCTATGCAGTATTCGTCATTGCGAGGAGGAACGACGAAGCAATCTGTTGTAATTAATTGAATATAAACAAAGTAAAAAATTTGAACAGTCCTAAATTTTGATAGACTTTCTGGTGCGGCATGTATGTTTTTAATGCTAAATTTGATACAAATAATCTATCATCTTCCTTCCTATGAAAAAATATTTAACCCGTGCACTGTTAATTATTGTTCTGTTAACCGGATCGTTTTTTTACTGGAAATATTTCTTCACGTACAGCGAAGGCTATCGGGCCGGTTTGTTACAGAAATTCTCCTCCAAAGGGACGCTCTTCAAAACCTATGAAGGTGAGATCATCCTGAGCAGCGTACAAACCACTACCAACATGGCGATTGCTTCAGAGAAATTTTACTTTTCTGTGACGAAAGAGGATATTGCACGAAAGATCGAAAAGCTACAGGGTGAAAGTGTGGTTGTGCACTATACCGAAAAGAATGGAACCCTTCCATGGAATGGGGAGTCTCCATATATCGTTGACAGTGTGACGATTAGAAAGTAATTCTAAGCTCTCTTTGGGATCTTTAGCTGTTGTCCCGGGTACAATCCTCTCACATTGCGGATGTTGTTGAATTCTTTCAAATCTGCATCCGTGATTCCAGGGAATTTTTTGGCAATTGTAAATAGGCTGTCTCCACTTTGAACCGTATAGATAATGTATTCTCCGGTTCCAGTTGAATCACCTCCGGCCCCGGCCTTCGAAACTGCAGCCTTAGGTGATTGTATTTTAGAAGATTGGCTGGCAAGTGTTTGCGGTGCACTATTCGGTTTTTCTAAAATAGCTTCTTTGCTTTTTAAAGACTTTCCGGGTACGTAAAGGGTAATACGCTGACCGATACGCAACGTACTTTTGCGAAGGTCGTTCCACTCTTTCAAATCGTTGATCGATATCCTGTATTTACTGGCAATTGCACCAAGATTATCGCCCGGTTTCACCACATGTGTAATCTCCCTCATACCTTGTGCTGCTGATCCTCTTGATCCGTGCAGGTGTCCTTTGAGAGGGACCAGCATGTTATTGGGGAAGTATTTGTCGCGGTTGTAGGCAAATATCTGACTTTCGTTGTCGATGAATGCCGAAATCGCATCGGAAGGTAATTTCAGGATGTAGGGCTTATCCGGTCTGGCAGGAATAATATCGCGACGATATTGAGGATTCAGTTGTCTGAGTTCCTCTACCGAAATATCCATAACAGCGGCCAATTGCCCGAAATTCAGGTAGTTGTGAATCTCAATGGTATCGGTCACAGTTTTGAACTTCGGTTCAGCAGCTATCAGATGATGCTCTTTCGCATAGTTCATCACGTAGGATGCCGCGATGAAAACAGGAATATAACCGCGCGTCTCTCTTGGTAATGAATAATAGATATCCCAGTAACTCTGCTTACCTCCGCTTCGTCTGACAGCCTTGTTGACGTTACCCGGACCGCAATTATAGGCAGCGATTACAACGTGCCAGTCACCATAAATTGAATAGAGGTCGCGAAGATATCGAGCAGCAGCATCCGAGGATTTGATCGGATCGTTACGTTCATCAATATAGGAGTTGATTTCCAGTCCGTACAATTTCCCGGTTCCGATCATGAATTGCCACAACCCGGAGGCTCCGGCTCTTGAGACAATTTTGGGGTTAAGGGCAGATTCAATGATTGGCAGGTATTTTAGTTCAAGCGGTAAATGATACTTTTCGAGCGCCTCTTCGAAAATAGGGAAATAGTACTTGGAAAGTCCCAGCATGTAATTGGTGAGTTCCCTTTTGCGTATGGTGTAAAGGCCAATGAAATTGCGAACTGTTTCGTTGTAGGGTAGTGGCAGGAACGAATCAATTGATTGCAGACGGCCGGTATACAAGGAATCAGGGAGGTATGATTTTAACTCTTCGGGAAGTGTGTCAAATTCGGTTTTGTTGTAGCAGAATGCATTTTTGATGTACCAGGTATTTACCAGTGAATCCAGTTTATCGGATACCAGCATGTTCAGATTTTCATTGATCGCCTTGTCGGCCATCTTGTTGGCCAATGAGTCGGTACCCCAAATCTTTTGTTCTTCGTCTGCAGTAAGAGGCTTCGCCGGAACTTGTGACTGTGCACCCAAACAGAGAGAAAGAAAAGAGAGGATTAAAATATTGAACTTCATTCTCATGGTACAAACATAATTAAAAATTAAAAGCAACATTGAGACCGATCACCTGCGGACCTATGCCGAAATTCATTGGCATTGGCTCAATATGCATGCTCAGACTGTCGCCGATATCGAAATCAGACAGATTTGCATCAACACTTGCATCGATGATGCTTAAAACGTGCAGGGCAGCAATGGCAATCACGCTCATATCCCTGCTTCTGCGGTAGTAATCCTTCCCTCCCTTCAATTGCGTTTTAAAACTATCGAAATGGGAGGGATTGATATTTAAATCCCAATAAGGGATTTTAAACAATTCGTTCAGGTAGTCCTTGTCAACTTTGCTCATCTGACTAACTGCCTGATACTTAGCTATGGTTTTGTAAGCATTGAAATAGTCATTGTAGTTATTGCTGTTCCAACCAAGCACATAAATCAATCCTACATAACCACCGTAAACGATGGGAAGTTTCCAGTATTTCCCATTGTAGACCTGTCCCAAACCGGGAAACAGGGCAGCATATATCGATGCCTTCTTTGGCGAATATACTTTTTTTTGTTGTGAAACGGAAATTTTGAGACTGTCTTTTGGGACAGAAATCTCCTGTGCCTCCAGATTGAAACATAGAAGAGCCAAAATAATCGTAACAATAATCCCTTTCAAACAAATTTTCAAAACAGCTTAATTTTCTGATTATGAGTTTAGTCTGTCAAATATTCCAATAATTCGTTCCAAATCTTTTGAATCTTTGAACGGGATCTCAATTTTCCCTTTGTATTGATCGTTAATTTTTAGTCCAATGTTACTGCTGAAATATTTGCCAAGATGTCTCTTCAAATCATTGAATTGATCTGTCATGGTGGTATCTTTTTTGGAAGCGGAAGTTGGTTCTTCCTCAGTCGCACTTAGCTTTCGGACGATATCTTCCGTTTTGCGGACGGAGAAATCATACTTCACAACCTGACGGTAGACCATCACCTGGGTTTCAGAATCGTTGATGTTGATCAGCGCACGGGCATGGCCCATGGTGATTTCCTGTTCCCTGATCGCTTTCTGGATAACGGCAGGCAATTTGAGGAGCCTTAGATAGTTGGATATGGTCGACCTTTTTTTGCCGACCCTGTCGCTGAGGCTCTCCTGGGTAAGTTTACACTCTTCCATCAAACGCTGGTAACTCAGGGCCACTTCGATGGCATCAAGGTCTTCGCGCTGAATATTTTCTACCAGGGCAAGCTCGAGCATGGCTTCATCGCCTGCCTCTCTTACAAATGCAGGGACTTTGGTTAATCCGGCCAGTTTGGATGCCCTGAAACGTCTTTCGCCAGCAATGATCTGGTACCTTCTGTTGCTGATTTTGCGAAGAGTAATTGGCTGAATGATACCTACTTCCCTAATGGATGCGGCCAGTTCGTTCAGCGACTCTTCGTCGAAGTGAACGCGTGGCTGAAATGGATTGGCTTCAATTTCAGAAATCAAAATCTCATTGGATGCAGGAATCTGCTCACGGGGCATGTTTGAATCATCTATCAGGGCACCTAAACCTCTGCCCAATGCATTTCGTTTTTGCATAATACTTCAAAATTCTGTTAGTGTCAGACAATCTCTTTTTGATCCATTTTCGTCATTTTGTTCTTTTGAAGCAATTCCCTGGCAAGATTCAGGTAACTTTGAGCCCCTTTTGAACCAATGTCGTAGGATACC
>CAYHQN010000225.1:0-3883 GCA_964358545.1 uncultured Tangfeifania sp.
ACAGAATTTTCACAATTCCCCCTTATTTCAGTCGTCCCAGTCCTCCAAGTCGTCCCAGTCGTCCCAGTCGTTCTCAAGAGCTCTGCAACAGGAAAATTGCCGGTCGTTTGTTGATATCCGGTATCGCCTTCTTCCAGGCTGCAATCGTTTTTGTTACCACGAATTCGCTCTCCATGGTTAGGTCGACAGCGATGCACAATCGGGTTTGACTGTTGCAGACGACAAGAAGGTCCTCCAACAATTTTGCATTGCGGTAGGGCGCTTCAATGAAAACCTGCGTCTGTTTGTCCCTGCCGGAAATACGCTCGAGGTCGCGAATGGCAGCATTTCTTTCGGCCGGTTTGACAGGCAGATAGCCGATAAAAGCAAATTTCTGGCCATTCATCCCGGATGCCATCAATGATAGCAAAATAGAAGAAGGCCCGACCAGCGGTACCACCAGGATCCCCTTATCATGCGCGAGTTTCACAAGATCAGCTCCCGGATCTGCAACTCCCGGACAACCGGCTTCGGAGAGAATTCCAAGATCAAAACCATTTCTGATCGGATCCAGCAACAAATCAAGCTCAATTGGCTGGGTATGTTCGTTCAGCTCCTTAAAGTCGAGCTCATCGATGATGATCTCAGGAGCTATCTTCTTCAAATGGCGACGGGCAGTGCGGGTGTTTTCAACGACAAAGTAGCGCAATGATCTGACCACCCGCATGATCTCTGCAGGGAGTACCTTTTCGACAGCAGTTTCTCCAAGAGTCGTCGGAATTAAATACAATTTACCCATGAATGAAGAGCATTGAATAATTAAAAATTACAAATTACAAATTACAAATTAAAGATTAAAAAACAGTACAAGATTCAGATTAGTAACTCTACGTTCCCTTCCTCCATTTTTAATTTGTAATTTTTAATTTTTAATTGATTATCTCAGGTAGGTTGAACTGAGTGAAAGACCAATCATGACAATGGCAATGGCGTAATAGACAAGTACTTTGCGGTGTTTCTCCCTGTCAATCCGTGAGCTGTTCGAAAATACCAATCCGAGGTTGGCGATAAACAGGGCGAACAGCATCAAAACAATGTGTTCGACCGGCCAGAACCGTTTGGTGACCAACTTCATGGTAATATCCTGGCCAACAACCTCCTGCCCGGAAACCGCAGCTGGATTTACAAACAGTAAAAGTCCAAAGATGAGTTGAAGGTAGAGATTGACAATAAAAGCGTAGGAGAGAAATTTATCTAAACGCAAGTAGGCCAAATTCTGGAAATATCCTCGTAACGATCTGTAAAACAACCAAAAGGCAACAATCATAAAGCAGCCACTTATGAAAGTGTGGACATACTTTATGACCTGATGATCCTGGATGAGTATGGTAGTTATGGTCATGACGAACAGATTATCAAACAAAAATAAGAGAATTAATGAGTTTCTAATCAAAAAATCATCTTTGGACAGTTCTTTTTTTCAGACAGCTTCCGAGAGTTTTTTGCCTTGCAAAATCCGGTCGGCCATGCCGATCCCATCCCTCAGGTTACCGCCTATAACCAAACCCGGGTATTTTTGCCCGATATCAGCTATGGTTTGGAACCGTTCTCCACTATCAGCCTCATATTGTGGAATGGCATATGCGTGGCGCACTATTTTAAAAAGTTCGGGTTGGAAATCTGCAACCTTCATCAAATCGCAAAACTCATTTTTGACTATTTTTTGCACCTCTTCATCCGGTAGTTGATAAATATCTTGTCTTCTGACACCTCCCATGAAAATTGAGAAGAGTGCGCCACCTTCAGGCGCCCTGTCTTTAAAGAGTGCCGACATAAAAAGAACCCCCAGCAAATCGCGCTTCTCCACAAATGGGATCAGTCCACCGAAGGCATCCAGTTTCATCCCTTTCCACTCCTTGAACCCAACAATCACTTCAAGAACTTTCGTGTAGTGCAGGGAGGTTAATTTTGCTAGGGATACCGAATTGATAAAGGACATGACCTTGTCCAGTTGATGGGCCCCAACAGTCGAAATGACTTTTCTGGTCTCAATGGAAATGCGTTCTCCCTGACTATTCAGATAGGAAACTTCAAAATGGTCAGCCACAGGTTTAACCTTTATCTTATTGGAATTTAGCAAGATGCGATCCTCTCCGATATTATTCACCAGCGCATTGATCAAAACCGATATGCCCCCTTTGACAGAAAATACCCCTCTCGTAACCCTCTTCATCTCCTCTGTTTTGGGCTGAAACTGTTTTTTGATGGTTCCTCCGATAAAACTGCCGTATTGTTGCTCCAACTGATAGAGTTTTGGCAAGGCATATTTAGGGACCAGCCTACCGGGATCACCGGCATAGACCCCAATGATGAAAGGATCGATGGCATAGTTTAAAAAACTCTTTCCCAAACGCCTTCTGACAAGTCCGGCCAATGTTTCATGGGGATCTTTTCCCTTCGGCCTGAAGGGTTCGAGCAGGATGCGAAATTTATCTTTTAAGGTGAACAGTGGTGTTGTAACAGCCGCTTTAAGACCACCAGGAAGCGCCTCCCACTTATCATCTTTCAGCACATATCTCTTTTTGACCGTACCTCCGGCCACTTCCATCTCACATTCGGTTCCCAATGCTTCAAAAAGATGAAGGACTTCGGCATTGGCTATGACCCCGGAGTTGGGTCCCTCTTCATACAAAAATCCATTTTCGCTGACACTTCGGATCACACCGCCGGCACGATTTGCCTTTTCAAGCACCACAAAGTCCAAGCCTCTCTTTTGAAGATGAAAGGCGGTGGTCAGACCGGTCAAGCCGGCGCCAAGTATTACAACTTCTCTCATGATTTCAATACTAAATCGGCCAACATGCCAACAAACAGCAGATCAGCTTCAGGTAATTTAACTCTTGATATGTTTTTAATACCCAGTATATCTTTCGCATATGGGATCAATTCGTGATCCAGATCATACCTGGTTTCCAGGTTTTCGTGCACAAAGCTGATCGGAATAAGTACAAGGTTGTCGATGCCTTCTTCTGCCATGGTTTTCATATGCTCCCTGACATCCGGGCCAATCCAGGTACCTCTTTTCATGCCCGACTGAAAAGCAGCCTCATAGTTGTATCCAAGCTTTTCTGCTATCAGCGCTGCACTGTTGATAATTCCGGTTGGGTAAGTATCACCTTTTAAAACATAGTACTCAGGAATGGAATGGGCGCTAAAAACAAGGGTAGGATTATCAATTCCAAGTTCTTTGATGTGCTTTTTGATGTTGAAGGTCCAGAAAGCGACAAAATCTGGGTGCGTGTAAAACTCCTCCTGCACTGCAATTTTGAAGAAAGGATCTTTGTCAGTTACCTTTTTAATATCGGCTTTTACACTTGAAGTGGTCGTAAAACTTGACTGAGGATAAAGCGGAATCGCCAATATCTCGCTGATCCCCTCTTTTTTAAAATCATGTAAGGTGTTGCTGATGTCAGGTGAGGAATAGGAAAATGCATATTTGACGGCAAAAGATGTGCCCAAAACAGCTTGCAGGGCTCTGCTTGTCTTTATGGTCGATTGAACCAGAGGTGTTCCGCCAATCAATTCATATTTTTTCCAGGATTTTTTGTAGCGTGAGCGGCTGATGATAAAGGAAAGGAGGTGCCTTACAGGTTTCCGGTAGGGAAGAATTGCAGGATCCTTAAACATTCGCGAAAGAAACGTTTTTAGCTCCTCCGGTGATTCGGGACCACCCATATTGACCAACATTACCCCTTTCAACATTTCAGCTTATTTAATAATACACAGAGTTTCACAGAGAAGCACAACTTGTCCCGACATGTCGGGAGAGTTACACGGAGAACAATTCCCAATTGTTTGAAGGGTTTAAATTGTTTAAAAAGTTTGAAGGGTTACAGTCTTTGAA
>CAYHQN010000226.1:0-3870 GCA_964358545.1 uncultured Tangfeifania sp.
CGACGCTATAATCATCCGCCTGTGTGTCAAAATATTTGTCATGGTAGTTTCATCTTATCATTTTTTAAAATTACGTTCAAATAAATAATTGATACACTTCAGGTCTGCTACTTTTTCTCACTTGATATTTTAACAAATCGATTCATAAAAATCTACGAGAAATAAGGATCACTTCACAAAACTATCATTCACGAAGTTACAATATTTGCCGGAGAAAATAGTCACCACGCTCCCACTCGTTTGAGCGAAGCGGCAACGAGGGGTTTATAACCAATCGTCTGTGACGACAAACCACCAATCTTCTTTTTAAAGTCACGTAAAAAACTTGTCAACTGGAGGGTTCCTGTGTCTATCAAAATCAAATACAAATGGTTACCCCTCGCTTGGGCGGATTTGCAATTATGGTTGTTGAAACCAGTGCCAACTACTTATAAATCAGGTTGATTTCTGCCAACTCCTGACCAATTTGATGAATTCCCATCAATATCTTTTCTGTTTGCGTTTCAGACGGTTTTTTATGTCCGGTAACATATTGTGACAACAAGGTAGCATTCATTCCAATTCTATCAGCGAGTAATTTTGAGTTGATGACTTTATAATATTGGAAAAACTGTCTGAAATCGAGTTCAAACTTTAGATTTTCGTGAGTGATATTGATCTTTTGATCTTCATAATAGAGATTGGCTGCTTCATAAGCATTGTTAATCAAATCTGTAACACTCTTTCCCGTAGTATAAATTGGGTAATCAACAGAATAGGCAGAAAAACCTGTATCCGTTTTTTCTACAATCATTCTAATCTTTTTCCTGATCGTCTTCATTTCGATATAATTCAGAACACTTCATTAAGATTTGCTCAAGACAAAGGTAAATAATTATTTACTTAATTCCAAGAATAAATTGGTTTTCAACAAGCTTCTTTTTCATTGATATCCAATAACTTTCAGGCGCTCTGCTTTCGATGGTTTATATCCTATTTTTGGGCGATCCTTTTGTTCTAATTCTTGTTGTTTGGTTTGTTCAAACTGTTTGAGGTATTCAAAAATTACCATTATTTGGTTATCGTGCCCGTTTAACTTCCTTTCAATACTTTCCAGACGTTGCAAAAATTCGTCATGGAGCATCATTATTTCACGTAAACGAACATAAATACGCATAACCTGGATGTTAACTTTTATTGCCCTTTCTGTGTTTAAAACACTTGACAACATTAAAACACCATGTTCAGTAAATACATACGGAAGCTTGCGGCGACCTCCCCAACTTGATGTCGCAATTTGCGATTTCAAGTTTATAAATTCATCCACAGATAATTGGAACATAAAATCCTCTGGAAACCTTGATATATTGCGTTTCACCTGCTCATTTAACCGACGAGTCTCAACCCCGTATAATTCAGACAAATCATTGTCTATCATCACTTTTTGACCACGGATTAAGTATATTTTATTCATTAATACTTCATCTGGGATTACTAATGCATTCGTTTGGGCAACCTTTTCCATAATTTTGTTTAAGATGTAAGAATACCTATGTCCCCCACCCCTCCCGGTCCAAACTTCGGTATTGAATGGCTTCGCCCAAATGATCGGCCTGAATATTCTCTGCACCCTCAAGGTCGGCGATGGTCCTGGCCACTTTGAGGATGCGGTCGTAGGCCCTGGCCGAAAGTCCCAGCTTTTCCATGGCATTTTTGAGAATGGCTTCTCCGGCGCGGTCGGGGGTGCAATACAAATGCAGCAGTTTGGTGCTCATCTGGGCATTGCAATAGATGCCGGCCTCCTCGAACCGAAGCCGCTGAATCTCCCTGGCCGCAATCACCCGGGCCCGGATGGCGTCGCTCGATTCGCCCGAACTCATGGCCGAAAGCTTGTTGAAGGGAACCGGCACCACCTCCAGGTGGATATCAATGCGGTCAAGCAAGGGTCCAGATATCCGGTTCAAATATTTTTGTACAATCCCTGGCCCGCAGACACACTGTTTGGTGGGGTGGTTGTAAAACCCGCAGGGGCATGGGTTCATAGATGCTACCAGCATAAAGGAGGCAGGGAACTCCACCGATGATTTGGCCCTCGATACGGTGATCATTCGGTCTTCCAGCGGCTGCCTCATCACCTCCAGCACCGACCTTTTGAACTCGGGAAGTTCATCCAGAAACAGTACCCCATTGTGCGCCAGGGAGATTTCCCCCGGCTGGGGAATGGTACCCCCACCGACCAAAGCGGCATCGGAGATGGTGTGGTGCGGACTGCGAAAGGGTCGGCAGATCATCAGGGATGTTTGATTTTCAATCTTCCCGGCTACAGAATGGATCTTTGTTGTCTCAAGGGCTTCTTTCAGCGTAAAAGGGGGAAGTATTGTGGCTATTCGTTTGGCCAGCATCGTCTTACCTGCTCCAGGAGGCCCGATCATGATTAAATTGTGACCGCCACCGGCAGCGATTTCGAGCGCCCGCTTCACATTTTCTTGCCCTTTCACCTCGGAGAAGTCGACTTCAAACTTGCTTCTATTGGCATTGAACTCCTCGCGTGTGTCAATAACTGTCTGTTTGAGCGGAACAGCGCTGTTGAAATAGTCGATTACTTCGCGGATATTTTCGACCCCATAAATCTTCAGTTTGTCGACCACAGCCGCCTCCCGGGCGTTCTGAAGTGGCACGATCAGTCCTTCAAAACCCTCCTCCCTGGCCCGGATAGCAATGGGGAGTACACCTTTAACCGTCTGCAATCCGCCATCCAGGGAGAGCTCGCCCATCATGACATAACGGCCAATCTCAGGTGCATAGATCTGTTCGGATGCAGAGAGGATGCCCATGGCAATTGGCAGATCGTAACAGGAGCCCTCCTTGTGAATGTCGGCAGGGGCCATGTTGATCACCGTCTTTTTCCCGGGCAACTTAAATCCGTTGAAGCGCAGCGCAGCATCAATTCTTTGCTGGCTTTCACGCACTGCAAGGTCGGCCAGTCCGACCATGTTAAAACGGATGCCCCTCGACACATCCACCTCGATCGTAATGGTGGTTGCATCGATTCCGTGCACAGCGCTGCCATAAGTTTTTATCAGCATGACTTTTCGGTTTTACTCCATATGACGTGATATCCTTAAATATACCGAATTTTGAGGAGAAAAGGAAATCTGAAGGCTGCTATTTATACTTAGAATTGACAATTTTATGCATGGATTGAAAACAAGAAGCCATCAAAATATCCTTTATATTTGTCTGGATATTGTTGCGTTTTCGAAAGGATGTTTCTTTAATTCGTAATTTTTAATTTTTAATTTATTCCCCCTGTGTCAGATATTATCCGTCTTTTGCCCGACTCCGTTGCCAACCAGATCGCTGCCGGCGAGGTTATCCAACGCCCCGCCTCAGTGGTAAAGGAACTGGTCGAAAATGCCATCGACGCGGGAGGCGATTCGATCACTGTTAATGTCAAGGATGCCGGCCGTACGCTCATCCAGGTTACTGACAACGGCAAAGGGATGTCGCCGGCTGATGCGCGTATGTCGTTCGAGCGCCATGCCACTTCAAAAATTCACGAGGCCAACGATCTCTTTTCGATCCGCACCATGGGTTTCCGGGGAGAGGCGCTGGCGTCGGTTGCATCGGTGGCAGAGGTAGAATTGCGCACCCGTCAGCAGGGGGAGGAGCTTGGTACTTTTTTGCACATCCTCGGTTCCGTTTTGCAGAAGCAGCAGACCGACCACTGTCCGGAAGGTTCCAATTTCTCGGTTAAGAATCTCTTCTTCAACGTTCCGGCAAGACGTAAATTTTTAAAATCCAATAGCTACGAATTAAAAAACATCATCACCGAAATACAGCGGATTGCCCTCGCGAATCCCGAGCTTGCCATCTCCTTCTTCCACAACA
>CAYHQN010000227.1:0-3818 GCA_964358545.1 uncultured Tangfeifania sp.
ATAAAGCAACCACACGGTTTTGGGTTTCTCGTTCTTTTTTGCCGATGTTGCTCATTTAGTCTGCTCCATAGTGTTCTAATAAAAGAGCATGAATTGAATTGAGATTTTCATTTTTTGCCATTGCCAGTACACCATTATATGCTTTGTAATCTACGGTGTATTTCCTAACAGAGGCTTTGATCTTTTCTAAATAGTCAATTGCTTCAGGTTTAAAACTGCTTGTTGTCCAAAATTCGAAGTACTGCTTTCGACTTCTATATTCATTATTAGCATCTATCCAGTTTCGGATGATTTTTATATTTTTTTCCCATTGCTCTATCGTGGGCAAATCAATTACCTGATTTGCATTATTTCCTTTGCACTCAAATATTCGTATTGCTTTGTTTCCTTCGACACAAAATACATCAATTTCAGCTTTATCGCCATTTTTGTCTTGAATTATTTTCCCAATATCCGTAAAACCACTAAAAGCTTTTGACACAATATGTCCTGCAACTAATTCAAATAATTGTCCGCGTATATTATTTGATTTTCCCTCCAGTTTAGCAATCGAACGAATCATCTTCGAAATCTCATCTTCTGATTTCAGTCTGATTGCTGCTGACATGTTTTCCAAAGTATTCTTGATGTCAGAGAGTAGCGCACCTACCGATTCGCCAAAAAGGTTTCCTGGTGTCGTAATTAAGAATCCGGATTTCTTGCCTAAATTGAACGCATCTGGTACAAAACTATTTCCTATCAAAATGGGGAAAAATGTTCCAGACTTGTATTGACTTCTTGATGACTCGAATTTTTTGATAAAGTATTTAATATGTTCTGTTTGGATATCGTATTGTGGTAGGATATCTGCGACAATAAAGCCTGGTTTTGCTTGTTCTTTCTTTGTACAAAAAGGGAAGATATATGAAGGAACTGTTATATCCCAATGATAGGAATTAAACTCGCCTTTGCGTCTCAGTTTGTTATAGGAACCAAGCCCGTTTTTCTTCAACCAGTCCATCATTGCTGCTGCAATTAACTCCTCCAAAACTTCGAGTACTTCGGTCTTATCGTTATTGAAAATTCCTGATGGTAGGTTTGTATTAAGCTCTATTACGTTTACCTCGCCTTCATCTTTTTTAAAAGCAAGTTTTGATTGAATCAGTTCACGAACTAACAGGTCAAAGTTTTTCTGTTTCCTGCGCATTGATGGCGCGCCTGATAACACCTTGAATTTCTCAAGGCTTGCCTTCCCGCCCCTGGCAGCTAAAGCAGCAATTGCGCCATAATGAATAGAGTTCGTCTCTTTTAATGCCGCAACTAAATTTTCAAAGAATTCGGGTGTATTTTCGTGAACCTCTAAGTATAAAAAGGAAGTTCGGCGGGGAAAGAGGTTTCCTTGTAACGTTTTAACTTGCTTGCCAGCTCTCGAAATCTTCTGACGGGCAGCTTCATCAGAGAAGCCATCATCCAACAGCATCTTTTTTATAGATGAAGAAAGCATTGGCCCGCTTTTTTTAAGAAGTTCTATTATATCCATGTCACACTGCGCTATTTATAATATTACTAATATAACTAGATTGTTAATTTATTAAATCATAGTATCTTATTAAATAACATACACTTACAAAAGCCATCTGAAATCATCCTGTCACATTGACAACAGATTATACTCTTTATAATAATTATACCAACCTCGTTTTCCCCATCAGCAATTCCTGCATCATGCCTTGCTTTATCATTTTGTACTTCTCCAGTTTCTTTTCCAATGCTTCTATTTCGGCATCCATATCGGAAAGGATTTGGGAGATTTCTTTTTGTTCTTCTATTGTTTTTGGTGTCAAAAACTGAAACGAGACAAAATCCTTTTGATAAAGATGATTTATTGTTGAGCCAGCACTAAGTTGAGATAGAAACTTTAGAAATACTTCCGAAAGCAATAAGTAGTAGAAAAATTCTGGATTAAATGAATTGTTTATTGGTCTAATTACAAAAACTCCACTATTCAAAGTTGCTGGTTTTAGGACGGATTTTATTAGTGCAACTTTTCCAATAGTTCCATCTTTTGTAACCAGAATATCGTGTTCTTTGATCTGAATGTTTTTATCCTGTTTGTATCTTTCTTCTTCAACATAAAAGCAGTTTTCCCAATCAATAAAACCATTTTTAAATTCTGTTCCTGTAACCAAAAAGTAATCACCTGATTTTCTATATTCGGCAGTTGTAAGCCCTTGCCATCCAATCCTTGCCTTTAGTGTTGCCACTTCCCCCAACCCCTTCACTTCCCACCCCTCTTTCGGCCTCAGCAACTCCTGCATTGCCCCTTGCTTGATGTTTCGCTTTTTGGCAATGAGTTTTTCTAATTGGGTAATGAGTGCATCGGCATCGTTTAAGGCGGTGGCAATAGCGGTTTGTTCAGATCTGGAATGAACAATTGACAATTGATAATTGAGAATTGCGGAAGCTGAAACCCGTTTCTGTCCAGCACTTCCAACCATTTCGGCTGCTAACTTCCTTCTAAATTTTTCCGACTGGGTATGATAAAAAATGTACCGTGGCACCGAATTGTTATTTACTCTTAATATGTGAAACTCTGTGCTGCCAAATCCCTTTTCAGTTTTCAAATTATCTAAACAAGCACCTTTCCCATTTTCAAAACAAGGTGTGATTTTAGCAACAAGCACATCATTCTTTTCAAAGTGGGTTAATCCATTTTTTGTTTTAGAATATGGCAAAAGGTTGTGATTAATAATTTTGCCATCTCCAGAAACATCTTCCATACCTATAAATGTAACTGTCTCATCGTCGCCAATTGGCTTGCGCGATGGACTTATTTGGCATAAGTCCCCCAATTGACAATTCTCAATTCTCAATTTTTCATTATCCATTGTTCCCACTCGCGCCCAGCTCCGCTTCGATTTCTTCAATGCTCGGCAGGCTGGCCTTTAGGTTGTCAGGCAGGGAACGGGTCAGTTCGTACTCGGATATGCCGATGGGTTTATGCACATCCCGCAAGGCATACTCGGCAAGGATTCTGTCTTTGGTCTGGCACAAAATAAGCCCAATCGTCGGCTGATCGGTCTGGTGTCTGAGAAGGTCATCAACTGCGGAACAGTAAAAGTTCATCTTGCCTGCGTATTCCGGCTTGAAGTCCCCTTTTTTTAGTTCAATCACGATAAAGCAGCGCAGTTTGAGATGATAAAACAAAAGGTCAATGTAGAAATCCTTATCGCTGATGGTCAGTTGATATTGTCTCCCGACAAAAGAAAATCCAGCGCCCAGTTCAAGCAGAAATTTTTCAAGATGTTTTATCAATTCTGTTTCCATCTCGCGTTCATTAAAAGGTTCTGTCAGTGTGAGAAAGTCGAAAATATACGGGTCTTTCAATGACTGCCGGGCAAGGTCTGACTGCGGGTCCGGCAAGGTAAGACTGAAATTCGATACTGCCTTTCCCTGCCGTAAGTGCGCGCCACTTTTAATCATCAACCCCAGAGTATCCCTGCTCCATCCGTTTTGAATAGTCTGTTCCCTATACCAGAAACGGCTGGATAGGTCTTTAACCCTTTCCATGAGCAGGATATTGTGACCCCAGGGGATTTGGGAAACAAGCCGTTGCTCAATTACCGAATGTTCATTTACGGGTAATTGACCCACAGCTTGTGGCACTTTTAAAACATCTTTATTTTCAGGCTGCTGCAATTTTGCAACAGCCTGTTGCAAAATTGCAGGGTCTCCGTACTCGCGGGCAAGGCGAATCATATATCCGATATTCCGCTCAGAAAACCCTTTTACCTTTGGCAGTTCATTACGAATATCCTTTGCCAATCGTGGAATCACTC
>CAYHQN010000228.1:0-3818 GCA_964358545.1 uncultured Tangfeifania sp.
AATTGTTTGAAGGGTTTAAATTGTTTAAAAAGTTTGAAGGGTTACAGTCTTTGAACAATTCAGACTCAATAAACATTATAAACATTTCTTTATCTCCGTGTAACTCTGTGCTTCTCTGTGAAACTCTGTGTAGCTTTTTATATCACCAATATTGATTTTATGCCTTACAACGGATTGAACGATTTTGTCGGGTTACTGGAGCGCGAAAACGAACTGATCAGAATTAGCCAAAAAGTTGATACCGTTCTGGAAATTACTGAAATTGTTGACCGTATCTCCAAAAGTCCGGGTGGTGGGAAGGCTCTTTTGTTTGAAAACAACGGAACGGCTTTCCCTCTTTTGATTAATGCATATGGTTCAGAATCAAGAATATGCTTAGCCCTTGGACATGCTTCGCTCGGCGCTATCGGCGCAGAACTGGAAGAGTTGTTTAAACAACTGGCTGGTCCTGCCGGGACTCTTTTGGACAAATTAAAGTTGCTTCCTTTGCTCTCGAGGATTGCCTCATGGATGCCAAAAAAGAAATCAGGCAAAGGAAGGTGTCAGGAGATTGTGATGGCTACCCCCGATTTGACCAAACTGCCGGTCCTCACTTGCTGGCCTGCCGATGGTGGACCTTTCGTGACGCTGCCCGGAGTTGTTACACGCGATCCGGAAACGGGAGTCCGCAATGTGGGAATGTACCGGATGCAAATTTTTGGACCAGATACTACCGGAATGCACTGGCACAAGCATAAGACCGGTGCCCGACACTACCAGGGGTATAAAAATGCCGGCAAAAAGATGCCTGTATCCGTTGTATTGGGAGGGGATCCTGCCTATACCTACGCGGCCACGGCGCCACTTCCGGATCAAATTGACGAATACATGCTGACTGGGTTTCTTCGAAAAAAGAAAGTTGAGCTAGTAAGGTGCCTGACCAATGATCTGGAGGTGCCGGATGATGCGGATATCGTTATTGAAGGATATGTTGATCCCGCTGAGGAGCTGGCTTGGGAAGGTCCGTTCGGAGATCATACCGGTTTTTATTCACTTGCCGATTGGTATCCCAAATTTCATGTCACCTGCATCAGCCACCGTAAGGGGGCAATATATCCTGCCACCATAGTTGGAATACCTCCCCAGGAAGATGCCTACATTGGTTTGGCTACGGAGAAAATATTTCTGGCACCCATGAAGCTGACCATGATCCCGGAACTAAAAGACCTTTACCTTCCGGCTGTAGGAGTCGCCCACAACCTGACTCTGGCCAGGATTGATAAAACCTATGCAGGACAGGCATTAAAGACGATGAATGCCATGTGGGGGGCCGGACAGATGATGTTCAACAAGATCATGGTAGTGACCGATCAGGCCAATCCATGGAAGGACATGGAGGCGTTTGTCAGAAAAGTAAGCAACGAAATTGATCCGGTTCACGACATCATTTTTTCTTCAGGCCCCATGGATGTATTGGATCACGCCTCCTCCAAGTTTGCATTTGGATCTAAAATGGGGATCGATGCGACCACCAAATTTCCTGAAGAGATGAATGTGGAATCGACCGAAAACAGACTGCCCGGATCCGAACTTTTTGACAATATAGCTCAGGATATTCCTGCGATTAAATCAGTCCAAACCTCCCTACTTGACAAAGGTATTTCGGTGTTGATTCTTGGGATTGAGAAGGAACAGAATTTTCGTCCGGCAATATTGACAGAAACTCTTTTGAAAATGTCTGCCATACAGCGGGTTAAATTCATTCTTTTTGTCGATGCTGCATTGCCTGTCGCGAATCTGGATGCTGTGGTCTGGTATGTTACCGGAAACATCGATCCCAGAAGAGACTGCAAAATCTTTGAGGCAACCCAAGCAGGGGAAGTTTCGCACCTGGTGGTGGACGGCACACGTAAAACGGCTCAATCTGATGGTTTTCAACGCGACTGGCCCAATCCGGTGGTCTCCTCCGCCGAAACAATAAGCATGGTCGACCGAAGGTGGCCGGAGTATGGTTTAGGTACGATGATCCCTTCTCCATCACTTATTTATTCCCCGCTCAAACGTGGGGAAGGTGCAATCTCTGAATAACCTGCACATCTTTTGCTTAACCCGATTTTTTTTTTAACTTTAGCATAAATCAGTTTGTATTCTGATCGCTCTAATATTGTGCAATAAAATTTTAGATCTGTGCCATGAAAACTTTAAAAGGTTCAAAAACAGAACAAAATCTGTTGAAAGCATTTGCCGGAGAATCCCAGGCCAGAATGCGCTATGACTACTTTGCCAAACAGGCAAGAAAAGAGGGTCTCGAACAGATTGCCGCTATCTTTGAGGAGACATCGATGAACGAGCGGTCTCATGCCAAACAGTTTTTTAAATTTCTTGAAGGTGGAATGGTTGAAATAACGGCATCCTATCCTGCCGGGATAATTGGATCTACGCTCGAAAATTTAAAGGCTGCGGCAGATGGGGAGAACGAAGAATGGACAGAATTATATCCCGAATTTGCCCGTATTGCAGAAGAGGAGGATTTTAAAGCGGTAGCGGCCATTTTTAAAATGATTTCGAAAGTAGAAAAGGCCCACGAAGAACGATACAGAACTTTGTATGACAATCTGGAATCGGGAATGGTATTCAAACGGGGGGAAAAAGTAGTTTGGAAATGCCTCGTTTGCGGATATTTGCATGAAGGGATTAGCGCTCCGCAGATTTGTCCCGTATGTGCACATCCTCAGGCTTATTTCGAAATTCAGGGGAAAAACTA
Organism: uncultured Tangfeifania sp.; assembly: GCA_964358545.1. Taxonomy (GTDB): domain Bacteria; phylum Bacteroidota; class Bacteroidia; order Bacteroidales; family Prolixibacteraceae; genus CAINVV01. The sequence continues at coordinate 2,744 of CAYHQN010000228.1, forward strand.
TTAATCTGTATGACAGATATTCACAAGTTTATACGTTCTCTACCAAAGGCTGAGTTGCACCTTCACATCGAGGGGACCATGGAACCTGAACTCATTTTTCTACTGGCTGATCGCAATGGCATTAAGTTAAAGTATGATTCTGTTGATGCCTTGCGCAATGCCTACCAATTCGATGATTTACAGGATTTTCTGGATATTTATTATGCCGCAGGTAGTGTACTGCTGCAGGAACAGGATTTCTATGACCTTACCTGGGCCTATCTGCTGAAAGCGAAAGAGAACAATATTGTACACACGGAGGTGATGTTCGATCCCCAGGCTCACACTTCACGTGGAGTCCCATTCAGTGCAGTGATCGGAGGCATCTACCGCGCATGTGCAGATGGTTATGAGAAACTCGGGATTTCATTCCGGTTGATCCTATCGTTCCTGAGGCACCTGGGTGAAGAGGATGGATTTAAGACTTTGGCTGAGGCTCGTCCTTTCCAGGGTTGGATTACTGCCGTTGGCTTAGACTCATCTGAAAGAGGGTTTCCCCCGAATCTGTTTGCCGATCTTTTTGATAAAGCTCAGGAGATGGGATTTTTAACCGTTGTCCATGCGGGAGAAGAGGGACCGCCGGAGAACATATGGGCGGCGCTGGATCTGCTGAAGGCATCCCGCATTGATCACGGAAACAGTGCGCTGGAAGATCCTGATCTGGTTGATGTGTTGGGCATCTACGAAATTCCGCTAACCTCCTGCCCGCTTTCGAACCTGAAGTTGAAGGTGATTCAAAAAATGGAGGACCATCCGTTAAAAGAGATGATGGACAGGGGAATCAAAGTGACGGTCAATTCAGACGATCCTGCCTATTTCGGGGGATACCTCAATGACAACTTTATCGCGGTAGCAGATGCGCTTCAACTGTCGAAAGAGGAGATTGTTCAGCTGGTTAAAAACTCGTTCGAGGCGTCGTTTATCAGCGACGGAGAGAAAAGAACTTTCCTTAAAAAAGTAGAAGAAGCTGCGGGAGTTGTATAAATTCAGGACTCCTGACCTCGTTCAACAAAAATAAAGGTTTTTGAGCATAGTA
>CAYHQN010000229.1:0-3779 GCA_964358545.1 uncultured Tangfeifania sp.
TTAAATGGAGGAAAGGTCAGCCCACAGGCGAGCCTGCTTTGGTGGTGCTGGTAACACAGAAATTAGATAAGGACCAAGTGAGTAAGGCTGATATGATTCCGTCAAAATTGGCGGAGATGCAAACTGATGTTCTCGAAATAGGATATCCGTTTGCTGGTGGGAGCAATCCGCTGGAGGCTGGCATTCAGACGCTAACCAAACGAATCCGCCCAGCGAAAGGTGGTTACAGCGTCGGGCACAAGAACATTACAGCGGGTACGATTGCGACTTGCGTCTACGACATTCTGCCCGGCGGCATTGGCATCCCCCCCAAATACTATATCCTCAGCAACAATCATGTTCTCGCTAACAGCAACGCTGGGGCTCTCGGAGATGCCGTGCTGCAGCCAGGACCTTACGATGGTGGAACCGACCCGGCGGATCGTATTGCTACTTTAACCCGATTTGTTCCTATTACCTTTAATCCGCCGACCCCATTGGCGAACCAAAACAACCTCGTCGATTGTGCCATTGCCGAAGGTCAGTTCCATGATCTGGACCGAGAAATTTACTGGATTGGTCCTGTACTGGGCTGGCGGAAGAAGGCGAGCGTGACGGTAGGGACAGTTGTGAAAAAGGCTGGACGTACCACGAACTTTACGACCGGCAAAATCACGGTGATTAACGCAACAGTTGATGTCAACTATGGTGGTGGAAAGGTGGCACGGTTTAAGGACCAAATCGTCACCACCAATATGTCAGCCGGCGGCGACTCCGGTTCGCTTGTAGTCACACTGGACAACATTGCAGTGGGGCTGTTATTTGCTGGCTCTGCTTCTGCGATGATTGCGAACCAAATTGAAAATGTACGTTCGCTGTTGAAGGTGGAAGTGGCAGAACGGATACTGTAAGCAAAAAACAGTTGCTTAGCAAACGCTTCGAAAGGGGCGCGGTATAAATCGCCGCGCCCTTCGATCGAGCAGTTAGACCACATAATCTGTTCAAGATCCGGCCGGTGAATCCACCGCTGAATGCCGGCGCGGTCGCATCAAGCTGGGCACCGGAAGTCGATGGCCGCTCCAACACCGCTAGCGCATTTTTCCTGTCGCACCTGTTAAACGGCAGCGACGTGGCTGCGGCAGCGGGCAAATACGAGCTGAAGCTGGAGTTGTTCAAGAGTGCGAGTCCCGAATTGCCTGTGAACCTGAGCGACGAAGGGAGGGAAGGGGTCACACCTTTATATTGTTGACAATAAAAAGCAATACAAATGATTTCTTGCAATCCTCCAGGATAAGCGATTCAAATAAACTAAATCGTGATTTATTAATCTATCTTTTATGGAGTACAGGTTGGTACAATAATCAAGAAATTGGCAATTTGTTTGGTCTTGGTTATTCTTCCGTAAGTCGGCGAGTGACTATATATGCGACTCCCTTTGTGACCCCCTTTGCAACCCCCTTTGCAACAACGCCTCCGACCGTACAGTGATCCACTGCGCGTCTCACTGTCGGTCAAGGCGGGCGTTTTTTGGGCGATTCAATGCCACCACTGATAAGCAGCGTAAACTTGTGAAAATTAAGGAAGGAAATCGAGACATGGATAATTACAAGGTAGGAGATGTTTTTGTGCCGGTTGGCCTGCCCACTCTAACGTTTATTAAAAGAGATAATTTAGAGAGATATATTGAATCTTGGAAGTTGAGTCATGCCAAACACCTGCTTATTTTCGGGCCTTCAAAATCGGGCAAAACTTCACTCTGGAAAAAATATTTAAGTGAAGAAAACGTAATAAAAATACCATGCAATAACCAAAAGTCACTTCCGGACGTATACAATGAAATACTAGATAATCTCGGTGCCTTCTATACAACGGAAAAAGGCAAGGAAATTGGTGCAAAACTTGGTTTTTTAGCTGAACTGTCATCATTTCTGGGTTTTGTATCGGGAAAAACGCAAGTAAGGGGAGAAGTAACTGGTAAGTCTTCAGAAAAAGAGGCACGGCTTAGCGCTCCCCCAATAACAGCAAATACCATAATAAGATACCTCAAGCCATCAAAAAAGGTTATTGTGTTAGAAGACTTTCATTATTCAAATGAGGATTTAAAGAGCTTGCTATCTCAGGAGCTAAAAGCTTTTTCTGATGATCTTTGTCAATGGATAATCGTAGGCATCCAACATAAGACATCAGAATTGTTGTCGTATAATTTAGATCTCCATCAAAGGATTGCTGAAATCCCTGTCGAAGGGTTTACCAAAAAGGAATTGATGGAGATATTAGAACTTGGCGAACTGGCACTCAACTTTACTTTTTCTACTGAGTTGAAGAATGGCATTATAGCAGAATCAATAGGCAGTGCTTCGTTGGTTCAAAATATTGCACAGAGAATTTGTCTTATCGAGGGTCTTCGTGAGACTGGGTTGAGCAAGACAATTATTGAAAAGTTAAATTTATTGGACGATGCATGCAAGGAGATAGCCGTTGAAAACAAAACATACTATGAAAAAGTTATAAAAAATGTTTCTCAGGGCGGCCGGTCAGATGGCAGCACAGAAAAATATAAGTGGTTTTTAAAACTTATTAAAGAGAAGCCGATCCCGGATACTGGGCTTAAGAATACTGAGATATTTAAACATCTAAAAGACCTTTGGTCATGAGTCCATTGCGCAGGGTTCAGTGACTTCCGGCCTCTCTTATCTGCCAACATTGTTAGCCAAACTGTCTTTCCCGGCCTTCTTTGACTATGATGAAGAAACCAAGACGTTTTATTTACTTGATAAATACATGAAATTTGTCTTCAAGTGGCTTCCCTATTTGATTGAGGACTTGTTCGTAGAAAATTGAAATAAGGTAGCCGGGTAGGTTGGGTTGAGTGAAACGAAACCCAACATTTTTTGAATGTCACAAACGGTCATTTTGGGTTTCGCCTTGCTCAACCCAACCTTACGTAACTGGCTGGATTTTTACCGGGTACTTCAATATCGAGCGCGAAACCTTTATTGAAGGGCCGTATGCATCAGTTCAAGGTACTACCACAAGAGGGGGTTGCTGCGCTTCGTTGAAATCGGTGATACCGTTGGTCTGAAGGTTGCGCGCGATGTGCGTGTCGTCGTCTTCAAAGAGACAGGAGCTTCTCAAAAGCTGCGCTTTTGGCCTGCCCTTTAGCTTCAACGTTATGTGGAATACTATAAATGAAATACACACAATACTTCCTCCATACACGCCAAAGACCTGACAGGGCATATATAGAAAACGAATGGATTGATTTCACTATCAAGAATCCTGTTCAAACGCAAATACAATCCGATGGGCGAATAAGAAAATGGGCAAAAATTGAAGAGGAAGGAAAATATTTACGTGTTGTATTGCTTGAAGATGGAGAAACAATTCACAATGCTTTCTTTGATAGGGACTTTAAGGAGGTGTAAGTTATGAAAATAAAGTATTTTAATGATACGGATACTGCTTTAGTGGAATTTACAGAAAAGCTGGTAAAAGAAACTCGTGAAATATCAGAGAATGTATATATCGACATTGATGAAAAAGGCAATCTTGTTAGCATGACAATCGAACATGCGAAAACAACAGCGCATCTGCCAGACATATCCTACCAACAAATAGAGAAAAAAGTTACCGTATAAGATGGGTAAGAATAGAGTTGAAAAAACAATACTTGCCTAACAATTCGCGCAAGCTGACCTTGAAAACGCCGTGCATTTTTGTGGTAGCCGGGTAGTCTGGGTTGAGTGAAGCAAAACCCAACATTTTTTGAATGCCACGAACGTCTATCGTTTGGTTTCGCC
>CAYHQN010000230.1:0-3759 GCA_964358545.1 uncultured Tangfeifania sp.
TAATGAAATCGATGTAAATATTTTTCTTTTTGGCATTTTCACGAATATGTGCAAACAGCTGATTGCGAATGGAATCATTCAGGAACGGGTATCTCTCTTTTGTTGACCATACGTAATGGACATAAACCTTGATGTAGGACATAAATGGATGGTTTTAAATTGGGGATTTATGACAATATCTAATTTACGGATTTTCTATGAATTTTAATAATGCGCGTGCCTTTAACCTATACCCCGTATCTGTTGTCCGTAGCCTGAAGGCTACGGCTAGTCAGGTCGGGAGAATTGCGAAACCGCAAAAATCCAAATGACATGTATTCCGCAAAATGGGCAATTGACTAGCAACGCCATTTATGGCGTTGGATTTAATGATCGACCCTGATTTAATGATCGACCCTGTTAATGGCTTTAGCCGAAAAATTTGCAAACAATTTGGGCTGAAGCCCGCGCATGGATGGTGGTTCTCATGTCCGTAGCCTGAAGGCTACGGCTAGTCAGATCGGGAAAATTGCGAAACCGCAAAAATCCAAATGACATGTATTCCGCAAAATGGGTAATTGACTAGAAACGCCATTTATGGCGTTGTATTTATGGCGTTGACCAAATGTGCACATATTCCACCACGGCTTTAGCCAAAATATTGATTGCCAATTAGGATTATACCTTAATTATTGAATAACCACTTCAATGATTTTGTTGGTATCAATCCCCCCGCCTGTGCGTTTATTTTGTGGGTGTGATTAAAATTTCACGAAACCGTTGATAAACGACGCCGGGCGCTATTGGGTACTGCGATTTCCAATTACGGATATTTAAAATGCGGTTCCCAACCGCACCATAAAGGTTTGCCCTAAGCAATTTTTCTGCCTAAAGCTTTGGTAATTAAATATTATTATGTAGGTTTATGACCATCTAACACGCAACAAACCTGGCTCTTTGCCTCCAAATTCAGTGTATAGGCGCGAGTTTGTAGCGTATATAAACGTTAGCGGTCATGTTAAAGCCAAAAGGAGCAACTAATGAAATTCGGAGATATTAAACCGGAAGATAGATTTGGTATTGAGTATACTAATCACTCAATTTTTGGACAGTTACAATCTTATTGTGATTTTTATGATTCTTTGTCATTTTCAATCATGTGTTGGGCTTCCATGGGTACAAAAGCCGTGTTAAATTTAGACACTTATACATATTCTTCATTAAGGGCACAATAGAATCGATTAGTGACATTTTGAGAAAGGGACGGATAAATGACGCTTTTGCTCTTCTTCGAAAATACTACGACTCAACAATGATTAACGTTTATACGAATCTTTTTCTTTCAGACCATTTTAGTATTGAAAACTTTACAGTTACACAAATCGACAATTGGAGAGCAGGAACTGAAACGATACCAGAATACAGAGTAATATCAAAATATATTAAAGATTCTCAAAGACTTGCGCCGATTAACAAATTGCTCAAAAAAGACGATAGATACAAGAAGATACGGGATAGATGTAATGATAACTCACATTATAACTTTTATCGAAATTTACTTTTAAATGACAATGAAATACATAATCCAAACAGAGTGAAGTATTTAGATATTTTCGCTAATGATATTGAAGCAATTTTCATCCAACATTTCGCTTACATATTCTATCTAAATGATCATTATATGATGTCCAGCGATTACATGGACAGCCGAGACGTTGGGATGATGCCAGAAGAAGATTCTCAGTATTGGGTTGCACCGTTCATTCAAAAGACTTTTGATATGATTATAAAAGCAAAACGACAGGATATAGCAGACGAAATAAAAAGTAAAACGTTGATGCATCTTGACTAATAAAACACGAACCGCTAATAACTAAGGCTTCGTGTGGTTGGGGGACGAGACCCAACATGAAGCCCTGTTGCACGGAATCCCCTCACGGATGCTAATTCTGAACTGTGTATTATGGGGTTTCAATTTCCCTGGCGCGGATTTGCAATCCGTGCCTTTATGAAAGAACAGCTATCATCTTTGGCTACCAAAAAAAACAAAATAGAGGTTATTGTATTGTTTTACTTCCATTTGCTTTCGGGATAGGTTATACAAATGGAGTCTTGGGGGGCGATTGTACGGGCACGGATTGCAAATCCGCGCCATCGGGGAATGTTGGTGAGGTTACACAAGACCTGGAAGGCAGACAGATCATGCGTGTATTGGGCAAGAATATGGTTTGGCTGTTAAAGATGAAAGAAGTATCGAAAGGATTGGTTGAAGAACCATTGGCCGAACAGAAGGTGGCCATGCATTTCATCAGATAGTCAGGCATTCATTGTGAACAAACAATTAAAATATTAACAATCAACTAAAACCAACCATGACAACCGTTGATCGCCGTTCGTTTATTAAAACAGCAGGACTGGGAACTTCACTGGTAGGACTTTCCGGTAGCGTATCCGCCCTGGGATTATCATTTCCTGCAACTAACAAGAACAAACTTCCCCGCTGGCGCGGATTTAATTTGCTCGATTTTTATACTTCCAGGCCACTGGTACTGCCCCGACCGAACAACCCGGGCAAAACAACGGAAGATGATCTGAAATGGATGTCTGACTGGGGTTTTGATTTCGTGCGCATACCGGTGCAGTATCCCAGCTATATCAATTTTGACAAAGGCAATGACAAAGAGAAAAAGATAACTCCCGAAGAGGTGGTCAGTTTCAATGAACAAGCCATCGAAGAAATTGAGAAGTTGGTTTACCTGGCAAACAAATATGGTATTCATGCAAGTCTCAACCTGCACAGGGTGCCCGGCTTTTGCATCAATGCCGGCTTCGATGAGCCCTTCAATCTTTGGAAGGACGACGCAGCACAACAGGCGTTCTATGCCCATTGGGAGATGTGGGCGAAACGCTTCAAAAATGTTTCCGCGAAAAAGCTCAGTTTTGATCTGATCAACGAACCCTGCTTCCGCGAAGATATGAACGACCAGTTTGGCAAAAGGACGGCAATACCGGGCGATGTCTACCGAAAAATTGTCCAGGGTAGCCTGGAGGTGATCCTGAAATACAATCCCGACCGGTTGGTTTTGGCCGACGGGAACAATGGCGGCGGCAATGTTACCCCTGAATTGAATGACCTGAAAGTCGCCCAAAGCTGCCGGGGTTATTTTCCGGGAGAAGTTTCCCATTACCGGGCACCGTGGGTTTGGAAGAATCCGGATGAAGCCCCGAAACCGGTTTGGCCCGGAACCATCAGGGACAAAAATTTCAGCAGAAAGAGCCTGGAAGATTTCTACCGTCCATGGATCGAACTGGTTCGACAGGGCATTGGCGTGCATTGCGGAGAGTGCGGCTGTTACAGGGAGACACCGCATGAAGTCTTTCTGGCCTGGATGACCGATGTGCTTGATATCTTAACGGAAAACAACATTGGTTGGGCCTTCTGGAATTTCAGGGGAGATTTTGGCGTAATGAATTCGGGCAGAAAAGATGTGGCCTACGAAGATTGGCACGGGCAAAAACTGGATAGAAAGATGCTCTGGATGCTGCAGAAACACTAAGAATAGCTATTCCCACTTAATTCAACTACCTTTGCACCAATTAAATTAGTTGCAAAGAATATGTTATTTCGTTCATTGAACATCATAGAACCCATTTTAAAAGCTGTTGAAGAGGAGGGTTACACGACTCCGACACCCATTCAGGCAGAGGCCTTTCCAAGCGTTTTAGAGGGAACAGACCTTCTCGGATGAGCGCTCACCGGAACCGGAAAAACCGCCGCAT
>CAYHQN010000231.1:0-3711 GCA_964358545.1 uncultured Tangfeifania sp.
TTGTCAATATTTGATAATAAGCGTAATCCTATATTCTTTACCTGATCCGGATCAATTTTTACCATTCGGTTATTAAGCTCCTCAACCGCCGTATCGTAGACATCCTTTCCTACAATGGAAAGGTCAGAAACCAAATCTTCCAGTTGATTGGTCTTCAGACGCTGCTCATTTACATATTCAAGCAGTAAATCAACCTTCTGATTTAATTCTGTTATTTGTATTTGCATTGATTTTTCTTCCATAACCCGATTTAATTTTGAATATTTTCTTTCCCTGCCATGCTCATCAAGGACTCGACCGGAAGTTCTTTGCCTTTTAATAAAATGTGCCAATATATCCAACGGAAAATGATTTTTCCATAGTGGTTCATTTTGGTGTTTTTTAGCAATCCAAAAGGTCCGATTCCGGGTAAGGGGAAAGTTCCGGGCAGAGGTTCTACGGTATAGTTAAAATCAATTAATAAACCTTTACCAAATCCGGTTTCAATATAACAGTTCGCATGTCCATCGAACTGGGCAGTTAAGGGCCGGCCTTCAATGGCACTCATGATATTTTCGAATAAAATTTCTCCTGCAAAGTGCGCAACACTCCCTGCTTTTGAAGTTGGCAGATTGGCTGCATCACCGATCACGAAAATATTTTCGTACTGGTCCGATTGTAATGTGAACTTGTTGGTAGGGACATAATTCATATCGTCGCCCAATCCACTTCGTTTAATCATGTCAGAACCTATATTCATTGGAATAATGGTAAGCACATCAAATGGAACTTCTATTTCATCGAATGAAACCAGTATTTTTTTATCGTTATCAATTTTTTCAATATAAAAATCAGGAATTACCTTTATATTCTTCTCTTCCAGCATTTCCCCCAACAATTTTGTTGCAACTGGTTTTGTAAAGGCGCCGGGTAAAGGTGTCACAAAAGTAATATCCACTTTATCGCGAATACCTTTTTTGGTAAAATAGGCATCTGCCAAACAAACAAATTCAATGGGAGCAACCGGACATTTATATGGAAGTTCAGTAATTGCCATTACTAACTTTCCACCTTCCCAGTTTCTGAAAAATTTATGAAGTGCAAGAGCCCCCTCGTAGGTATAGAAATCAAATATTTCCTTCTGCCATAATTTATCTTTTATTCCCGGGGTTGCTTCCGGAACAGTATGTGTCCCTGTAGCAATGAGTAAGATGTCGTAGTTTAAAACTTTTCCTCCTTCTAACAAAACTTTATTTTCTTCAGCAACAATTTTATCAATATCCGCATAAATGAGCTCAACTCCTGTTGGAATAAAGTCTGATTTAGGTTTTACGACATCATGTTTGTCATATATTCCAAAAGGGATAAACAAAAATCCTGGTTGATAGTAATGGGTACGGTGTTTGTCAACAATAGTAATACTCCACTCTTCCCTGTCAAGCGCTTTTCTAAGTTTGTTGGCCATCATTGTACCAGCAGTACCAGCTCCTAAGATTAATATCTTCTTCATAATACCCGAATTAAAATTTTGCCCAAAAGTACCCTGTTCAAATCTATTTCATCAAGAAGCAGATATGATAATTATCACATTGTGATAATTATCATATCTTTGCATCAATGTCTCAGATTTTCCTTCTAAGAAGAAATAAAAGAAGAGGTTTCGTATTATGCAGAATGATTGTAGTTGTGAATTATGTAAGTTAAGATCGCTGTTTTTTTCTCATACCAGCACTGATGTTGTAAAGCTCATGTGTGAAAATAAAACTGAACACCAATACGATAAAGGAGAAATCATTATTCATGAGGGGAGCGAAATTAAAGATTTTACCTATTTAAAATCGGGATTAGTTAAACTTTCCAGAAAAGTGACAGACGGTAAAGACCAGATTATTAGTTTTGCCAGGCCATTTGATTTTGTCAGTTTACTCAGCATATTCTCATCTTCAACTTATAACTATACCGTTACGGCACTTGATGAAACAATTATCTGTGCGATTGATCTTGAAAAATTAAAGGCTGTTGCATTAAAAAATGGGGAATTTACCCTGGGCCTAATGACCCGCATTAGCGAAGCCACCGATAAAATCATTCTGAATAATCTGGATATAAGACGCAAAAACCTTAAGGGAAGGATTGCGCATGTTATACTCTATTTTGCCAATTACATTTATAAAAACAACAAGTTTGAGCTGCCCATCTCGCGGCGTGAAATTGCCGAATACATTGGCATGACCACTGAAAATGTGATTCGTACCATGTCAGAATTCAGGAAAGACCGCATCTTGAAATTCGATGGAAAGGAAATTGAGATTGTAAATGAAAAATTATTGGAGACCATCTCCGAACACGGTTAATTTGAATTAAACAACTAAACGACATAAATAAAACAGGGAATTTTGAGAGGGAATAGCATTGGAAGAATATATGCGAGACCAAAGACTTTATAGGTAATCAAAGCTAAATCCTTAACATCCACATAACCTGGCCCAGTTTTATCGGGGAATAATCATTGGAAGTTAGAAGTACGAGGAGGATAAGCAAAGCGGATAGTAAGCCAAAATAATTGGCCAATCCAAAAGTTATCCATTCTGATCAAAAGCAGTTAAAATTGAGGCTAACGTATTATAAATTACTCAGCTCATCAGTATATGCCTGAAGTCGGTTGCAGCTGCAGCCGATTTGCACTCTGCACCGGCTGGTTGCATAAAAAAGCCCCGATCCGCAATGAATCAGGGCTTTTTTTATAAAATGAGTTACTTATCCTAAATATGTTTTTAGCAATTTGCTTCTTGAGGTGTGACGCAAGCGGCGGATCGCTTTCTCTTTGATCTGGCGGACGCGTTCGCGGGTCAGGCCAAAGTGCTCTCCGATCTCTTCGAGCGTCATCTCTGTGCTGGCAATTCCGAAGAACATGCGGATGATGTCGGCTTCCCTTTCGGTGAGTGTGGCCAGTGAGCGTTCGATTTCGCGTGAGAGGGACTCATCGATCAAAACGCGGTCGGCATTTGGTGAGTCGTTGTTGATCAATACATCCAGCAGACTGTTGTCTTCACCATCCACGAAAGGGGCATCCACGGATACGTGGCGTCCGGATACGCGAAGTGTATCGGCTACCTTCTCGGCAGGAAGTTCCAGTTGATCGGCCAACTCTTCGGGAGAAGGCCTGCGCTCGTGCTCCTGCTCAAACTTGGAATAGGCTTTGTTGATCTTGTTCAGGGAACCAACCTGGTTCAAAGGAAGACGCACAATTCTTGACTGCTCGGCCAAAGCCTGCAGAATGGATTGGCGGATCCACCATACCGCATACGAGATGAATTTAAAACCTCTTGTTTCGTCGAATTTCTCGGCAGCTTTGATCAAACCCAAATTACCTTCATTGATCAGGTCGGGCAGGCTCAATCCTTGATTCTGGTACTGTTTGGCAACAGATACCACAAACCGGAGGTTGGCCCTTGTTAGTTTTTCAAGCGCCGCCTGGTCTCCCTTTTTGATCCGTTGCGCCAACTCAACTTCTTCTTCAACTGATATAAGTTCTTCTTTACCAATTTCCTGAAGATATTTGTCAAGCGAAGCGCTTTCGCGGTTCGTGATCGATTTGGTGATTTTTAGTTGTCTCATGCTCTGCAATTAAAAGTCTGCAAAGATACTAATAAAGTTGTTTTCAACAATATTAAAATCTTTCGTTACAATATACGAATTATTCGTTTAAATTAAAAACATAATAGGTCCATT
>CAYHQN010000232.1:0-3692 GCA_964358545.1 uncultured Tangfeifania sp.
CGGAAAAGACAGATGTCAAAACCCTTCGGGTTCTTTTGCAACGGAAACGTTATCTGCTCAGTGCAGGCACAGGAAAGGAGTTCAAAATGATAAGGAAATCAGTTTTCGTTATTGCTTTTCTTCTAGTTACTATCTCTATAGTTAGTGGCCAGCAACTCAATCTTCGTATAACTGCTCCACTCGATAAAGCTAAAGTTTCTGAACGCCCATATGTCGAAGGAAATGTATCAGACGCAAACGTAAAAGTTTGGGTAATTGTTCATCCCATGGACGTATCAGATTACTGGGTTCAGCCAAGTGTAACTGTCAAAGAAAACGGATCATGGAAGGTTAAAATATATATAGGGAGACCAGGAGCTATGGATGTAGGCAAACAATTCGAGATAATGGCTGTGGCCAATCCTAAAGATAAGCTAAAAGAAGGTGATGTGCTTAGTGGTTGGCCGGAGGCGCAAGCAAAATCGCAAGTCATCGAGGTAACCAGGAAATAGATGGATGCCCTGTTAACGATAGTACAAGTGGCCAGCGGGATGCTTTTGGCTCTTATCGGTCTTCTTCGCAGCACCTATGACCACGAAACTAAAAAAATGAAAATATGGGGATGGATTTTATTGATTGTTGCGTTTATTAGTCTTGTATCGGCCACCATCATAAAAGACCAGGAAAACGCAGCCCGTGAAAAAAAATTGTACCAGCGAATAGATGAGTTAAGAGAAAAACTTTTTACAGCTCTTGTGCCGGAAGTTATGGAATCTCGTAAAAAAATTTCTAAGATTCCGGCACCGAAACCAACTACAAAGTTGCAAATCCTAATACCTAAAAATAACACCAAAGTACCAGCGCGAACATATGTAGAAGGTTATGGTTTAGATCCAAAAGCCAAAGTGTGGTTAATTATTCATCCAATGGAAACATCAGCATATTGGGTACAGCCAAGTATTACTGTGAGAAAAGACGGAAATTGGAAAGTAGCGGCTTATTTAGGACGCTCAGGTAGTATTGATGTGGGCAAGCAGTTTGAGATAATGGCTGTAGCCAACCCAAGAGTTGGTTTGAAAGAAGGCGATGTACTTGATGGCTGGCCAGAAGCGCAGTGGAATTCACAGGTAATCGAGGTAGTTAGGAAATGAGAAATTCATTTTTTAAAGAATCAACGTCGCCTAACACGTTACAAAAGACTTGCGGACAAACCCTTCAGGCTTCTTTTGCGACGGAAACGTTAGCCGTTCAATGCAGACATGATCTATTTTACTATAGAGCTATTACATTTTATTTTAAGGAGGTATTAATAAAATGGAAAAAGCAAATGACACAAATAGACAAAAAATATTAGTTGTTGGTGATTGGTTTGTTGATGAACATTGGGTGACAGGCATTCATAGATCATCATCAAGCAGTAGAACTGGTCAAGCTCATTATCGTGCACTTCACAAGTTGAACAGTGCAGTTAAATCATTTTGCGGTGCCGGAATGCCCGCATCATTATTGTACCAAGTTAAGAAAAATCAACACAGGTGTTTTGACATCTACGGTCTCGGTCTCTGGCATGATAACGATACGGAAACTCTTAAAGAAATGTTCGACTTTTCAAAACTTAAGGGAAAGACGCCATTCACATTAACAAATTCTTCTCCCAAGTCCCCTGATGGAGTGGAATTAATCAATTTATTGAAATTGCTGCCTAATGAATATCATGAGTATGTTTGTACTACTCGAATTATTCGTATTTATCATTCAGCACCCGCTGGGGATATTCAGTATCATAGGATAGATTGGGAATTGCAGCTTCCAACAGACAAAAAAAACGAGCAATCCGAATCTCAAGTTTGGAAATTTGAAATTGATGATTTTGAAACTAAAATCGATCTTCCCGAAAGAGTTGATGCAGTCGTAATAAAGGATCTTGCAAAAGGGGTAATATCTGATGATTTGGTAAAAAAATTGGCTGATAAATATAGAGATGCTAAGTGGTTTGTTTCTACCAAAGCTTGGTTGCCATCATGGTTCAATGAACTTTCAAGAGTTAATCTTAAATTATTGCTAGTCCCTCAGATAGCTGCTTCAAGAGCGATAAAAAAAGGTGAGCTTAGTTGCTGGCTCACGCAAGCAGGCTATCCAGACGATTTAGCATTTGAAAGCATTGAAAAAATTATCAACGCAATTGGTAAAAATACTAATAATCTAAAAATTATTGTGCTTCCAGATGGATTCAGTGCGATTTCATACGAACCAAAGACATCATCAAAATTTAATGTAGTTGTTCAGACAGTTGTTAAACCTTCTTACTCAATGCCGCCTACTGTTATGGCCAGTATATTTTTACCTGCTGTAGTTGCTGAACTTATGAGCAATAGTAATGATGATTTGCAGAAGTTACTCGAAAAAAGTCTTCAAACGACTTATAGCTGGGCAAGACATGAAGGGGCCCGCATAACGAGGCCAGAAGATTGGAATCCTACAGAAAAAGAATTTATGAATTTTGAACAGCCTAATATTTCTGCTGACGATATTCATTTTAAATATAAATCTTTCAGTTGGGAGGATGAAAAGAAAAATTGGGGTGAAGCTATGAGGGGTATTGGAGCTATTGAAATTGAGCAAAATAAATGGGTTATTGAACTATGGCGATCTGCTATAGAGGTTGCCGAATATGTTTGTATTGAAAAAGATAAAAGAAAAGAGCTTCGTAAATTAATTAGTGGAATTGAATCATTCAGGAAAGGTGAGAAGAAACATCATGTAGGCTGTTTGTTAGTTGCAGCACCCGGCTCAGGCAAGACTTTTCTTGTGCGACAATTGGCGCGATCACTTAATCTGCGTTTTTTGCCTTTTAATATAACACAGATGTTTTCAAGTGCAGACATTCTCGACTGTTTTGATGCAATTGTCACGACTCAAGCACAAAATCGGGAACAGCCAATTCTTGTTTTTATAGATGAAATTAATGCTCCATTAGATGGTGAGCCTGTTTATGATGCATTTCTTTCACCGCTTGAAGACGGTGTTTATATCCGAGGAGGCAAGGTATTTCATATTGCACCTTCCATCTGGCTATTCTCTGGAACAGAAGATCCTACAATAGATGATGTGATCCCCAAAAATAAAGCAGACAAAAAAAGTGATTTTGTATCGCGGCTTTCTCTGGGTGTGATGAATTTTAAAAAATCGGAAGATCCGAGCCGCAGCCAAGTCGAAAATGTTTATCTCGGAGTTAATCTTATTAGGAGCGAATTCCCGGATGTTAGATATCTTGAAAAGAAAGTACTAAAAGCATTTTATCACATGCCTACTGATGTAGGTGTGCGCAACATGAAACACTTTGTAAAATCATTCAATGATATTCAATATGGTGTTGTAACAGTTAAGAACATACCTATAGACTCTTTAAGTAAATTTAAGAAT
Organism: uncultured Tangfeifania sp.; assembly: GCA_964358545.1. GTDB lineage: Bacteria > Bacteroidota > Bacteroidia > Bacteroidales > Prolixibacteraceae > CAINVV01. Next base: position 3,403 of record CAYHQN010000232.1, read on the forward strand.
TTTAAACTTGATAAATGGAACACTGTTGATAAAGATGAAGATGATTTTGAAAAGGTTGAAATTAGATGAATCGGTTCAAATGTGATAGCTCTATTTTTAATAATGCAATGGACGGCTAACACGTTGCAAAAGACTTACATCCAAACCCTGTGGGCTTCTTTTGCAACGGAAACGTTATACGCGCATTGGGGGCATAATGAGGAAAATATTAATGATACAAAATAGAACAACCGTACCATTTAATTTTAATTGGAGGCAAAGAAAGTGAAAAAACTACATTTTTTATGTAT
>CAYHQN010000233.1:0-3674 GCA_964358545.1 uncultured Tangfeifania sp.
CCATATAACAAAATAAACCGTCTCTTTTTTCAATTTGGTAAAGTAGAATTAGGGAGGAATTAAATAAATTGGATGATAATGGTCTCTCAAATATTTTCTCTTCTGTCTTTATTACCAGAGTATTATCATTGATGTTTTCAGCTTTTTCAACTCCAATTTGGGTATTTAAGGTTTTTAATTCTTTCCTTAGTCTATTGTTTTCAATTAGTAATTCCTGATATTTCTCAAGTAACTCCTTAAAATCCATATCATTGATTGTTTGATCCCTATTTCTCCTCAAAAAGCTTTCCGACGGTTTTCATGGGTAAAAACATTTTGTAACTATCGGGAAGCAGGATAAACCCATATTTGGTGTAAAATCTTTCGGCTTCTTCATCCTGGGGGTCAACCACCACGGCAAACGAACCGACAGATTTTGAAATTTCATAGCTTCTGCTTAACGCATCTATCAATAGCATCTTGCCAAGGCCTAAACCTCTGAATCTTATATCAATGGCTAATCTTCCAAGAAGTGTAGCGGGTATCGAATTGTATGAATGAGGCAATTTTCTTCTGTAATTTTCCGGGATTAATCTTAGAGGAATGCTGTTGTTTGAAAGGGTATAATATCCCTGAATTAATCCGCTAACTTGGTCAACAGACACGAAACACGCAGAAAGCTTTCTTTTAACATCCTGACTTGCCTGTGTCTTTATATAGGCATCGAGTAAAAATTTTCCGCAATTGAAGCCTGATGTCAGTATCCGGTGATCGTGGGAGAGGATTACAGTAGTTGCCATTATTCAGCGCCCTGTTTTTTGTATTGACTGACTGCAGACCGCAAAGCTTTATTTGGCTCCGGAGGATTTACCAGTGCATCGAAGAAAACCTCATTGTCCCTTTGGGACGAGAGAATTGTTTCAGATTTTTGAATGATCGCCTGAGCCTTCTCGCAAACCGTTGTTACTACAAAATCGGAAAGGTTTTTGTAACCACCCAATAGTGCGGCTTTTTCAATCATTAATTTTTTATCCCTGGATAATCTTGTATCAAACCGGGCTTTCCCTTCCTGTTCAGTAAATGATTCCATGGCTTTTGTTTTTTACAAATGTACGGATAAAAGCCGTACCAAACAAATATTTTCAGATTTTTTATCGCGATTAGTACAAAATCAACTTTTGGGGAAAGATAAATTTCCCCAAAAGTTTCTAATTTGTCAACGATTGGGAAAGCCACTTTTATGCTGAGTAAACTTATCTGACCATGAAACATATTATTTTAGTTCTTTTTATTTCCGGATTACTAAATATTGCGGGTGTCGATTTTATCCAGAACAGCTATTTACAGGTTCAGCTTCCGCTGGATAGCCGTAATTATCATTCTTACCGCAATAAACTTCACAACGCCCAAATCGTTTTTGAAAGGGAAAAGCATGGGAGGGTGGTCTTTCTGGGCGGGTCGATAACCTTCAACGGAGGTTGGAGGGACAGTATATGTGCCTATCTTCAGAAACGCTTTCCAAACACGCAATTTGATTTTATTTTTGCCGGTATTCCATCCATGGGCTCTACACCAGGAGCTTTCCGGTTCGAAAGGGATGTGCTGGTAAAAGGGAAAGTTGATCTGTTGTTTGAGGAGGCAGCCGTCAATGACCGGGGCAACGGATTCTCCACTGAGACACAGGTGCTCGGAATGGAGGGAATTGTCAGGCATGCAAGGGAATCCAATCCCGCCATGGATATTGTGATGATGCATTTTGTGGATCCTGAGAAGATGGCAGATTACCGCAAAGGGATCGTACCCGAGGAGATAGAGAACCATGAGAAGGTTGCTGCCCACTATGGGATCCCTACCATCAACCTGGCAAAAGAGGTAACAGACCGGATTGACAACGGCGAATTCAGCTGGGGAAAGGATTTCAAAAACCTGCATCCTTCCCCTTTTGGACAGCATATTTATTACCGGTCGATGAAATCGTTTCTGGATTTTTGCTGGAGCGGATTCGTTGCTGAAGATGATAAACTGACGGCTTACCCTCTTCCTGGTAAGCTGGCTGAAGGATGTTATGACAAAGGGATACTTGTACCTGCCGTTGAGGTTAAACCTGTCAAATGGTGGAGGGTTGAGCCCAACTGGGTCCCATCCGACAGAACCGGAACCCGTCCGGACTTTACCAATGTTCCGATGCTGGTAGCCGAAGTCCCTGGCGGGATACTGAATTATAGTTTCGAAGGAAATGCTGTTGGAATAGCCGTCGCTGCAGGGCTGGATGCAGGCATCATTGAATACAAGATAGACAAAGGACCGTGGCAAAAACAGGATCTGTTTACGGCGTGGAGCGCCCAGTTGCACCTGCCCTGGTTTTATACGCTTGAATACAATTTAAAACCCGGGAAACATCGTTTGAAGATGCGGGTTTTGACTGAAAGGAATCCGCAAAGCAATGGTACTGCCTGCAGGATCAGGTATTTTTTCGTGAATCAATGATCGCTCATAAATGGTTACACAGAGATACACGGAGAAAACACAGAGTTTCACAGAGAAAAAATATGAAAACGACCTGAGATAAGGGCTATTATTCCCCGCCATTGATCATCCCCGAGACAATGCCTTTGGCATTTCTCAGTTCGGCACGGATAACGCCGGCCAAATGGAAGAATAAAAAGGCATAAATCAGATATTGGATAAAACCATGTACCTCTTTGATAGTATGTCTGGTGGGTCCGGCCAATCCCAAATCCTTACCAAAAGCGATAATCAGCCCGGTGATCACCATGCTGAACAGCAGCAGATAAAATAGTGAATAGCTAGCTTTCACGATCAGGTAATGTTTCCACTCTTTTTTGTCAGCACCGGCTTGTTTGAGAGCCATGCGCGCTTTTTTCAGGCGAAAACTGATTCGCTCCTCTTTCGGCTGCGTTAACTCAATTGCAATTCTGGAAAGAAACAGGAAAGCCAATGCATATCCCAATAATTTGTGAAGTTCCCACATTTTATCATCGTACATATGTGTAACAGCAAAAATTTGGTCATTGCTGACAACAACCCCCTTTTCTTTCAGAATGTTTTGGACTATGGGGATATTTTCCCTTGGATTCAAAGCAGTAGAGGCCATCAAAACAGTTACGATAATAGTGGTTACTACCAAAAAAGTTAGCCAGTGCCAGATGCGTACTGCGGCTGAATTGGTTTGGATAAAGAGTGAGGTGCCTGTTTCTGTCGAAGTAGTTTTCTGCGTCATATCATTTTCTTAAAGCTGATCAACGGCAATAAGTCTGGTTTAAAGCTCAAATTAAATAATAATTTGTAAGCGAAAAATGGGCGCTATTTCTATGAAGAACAAATAAATACATCAAGTGATGCTTATCAGTCTACCCTGTCACTGTAATGCCGGGATCAGTCGGAATATTTTCCGTGTATTTTGCACAATTCAATAAAGCGCAAGATCCTGGATGGTGTCACATCATTTTGAATAATGTGGGCAGGCGCAATCATGTAACCTCCGTCTTTGCCCAAAATGCTGATTTTTTCGATGATGTCACGTTCCAGCTCTTCATCGGTTCCTTTTGGTAGCAGATCTTGCTGGTCGATGGCACCCCAGAAACTGAATTGATCGCCAAACCGCTCTTTCATCTCCTTTGGCAGATGTCCGGGAACGCCAGGCTGCACCGGATTGAATACTTCGAATCCGATTT
>CAYHQN010000234.1:0-3669 GCA_964358545.1 uncultured Tangfeifania sp.
CTCCATGTGTTGAAACCCATGGTTACAAGATCGGTCGTGCCGATGGCACTGGTTTATGCTTCCTTCTTTTTGAAATATTCCACTTTGCCTGTCAGCGCAATGTTTTTGACTTTCTCAATCAGGGTTGCCTTTTGTTCTTCGGTCATTTTGGAAAAGGAACGTGCCAGTCCGATTTTTTCGCGCATAAAGGCGGCGTTTTCATTTCCCGAAATTAATACCGTAACCGGAAGCGACCAAACAAAATGCATCGCCTCTTTGATGCTCAGGTAGTTCGGGATTACCGGGTCGTCAGAGCTCCAGCCTGCTTGTTCTTTCTTCGCGAAGAACCTGCCGTCGGCCAGCGATTTGATGGCAAGAATTCCCATGTTTCGTTCCAAAGCCTTGGGCATAATGTTGTGGGTAAAGCTGAAATAGGACTGGTCAAGCACATTCACCGGCATCAAAACTGTGTCGAAAATGTTGCTCTCTTTTGTTCGTTCCAGCATACGTGCATGGGCAAACGGATTCTGGTGACCTGTAAAACCAAGAAACCTGATTTTACCCTCCTCTTTGGCCTTCAGTAATACATCCAAAACACCAAGTTGAATTCGGCTGTCGACATCATCAGGTGTTGAAATGGCATGAACCTGAAACAAATCGAGGTGATCGGTTTTCAGTCTCCGCAAAGTTCCTTCCAGGTGTTCCCTGACAGTTTTGGCATCCCTACCTGTCGATTTACTCATCAGGAATATCAGATCACGGTAGTTTGGGGTAAGGTATTTGCCATATCGGGTTTCGCTGGTTCCGTTGCCATAACTTTCAGCCGTATCGAAAAACCGGACTCCCCCCTCCAGTGCAGCTTCAACAACCTCCTGGGCATCGCGTTCAGTAGTCCAGCCAACATGGTAACCTCCGGTTCCCAGCATGGTCACCCATTCATTGGTCCTGCCCAGTTTTCGTTTTGGAAGTATTTCTCCCAGACGGTCGCTCTCATTTTTTTCTGCCAGCACTGTTCTTGCAAAGGAACTTCCTGCTAAAGTAAGACCTGCAGTTACACCTGCAATCGATTTTATAAATATTCTCCTGTCTGCCATAACTTTATAGGTTTTTAATTTGTGGATGATTGGGGGTTTATGGGGTTCGAAAGGTTTGAAGGGTTTAAAAGGTTTGATAGTCTTTTCTGATAATTCATATAATTTTTGCAATCAGTGGTTTGGAGCAGTTACTAATGTTTGAAACGTTCATTATAATTGAAAGGTTTCAAAGATTGAAATAATTTTTTCTATTAATTCGTGTAATCCGTGGTAGGGCGGGGTTATTCGTGTCAATTTGTGGCATTTGTGGTGGGGATTCTCTGTGTAATCATGCCACTCCCCATCGCAAATTCTTCCAGTTTATCAGCATTATCTTTGGTGGTCTCCAGGCACATCCCGCACTCTGTCGACCAGGGTTTCGGCACAGGAATCACCTTAACAGGAAGGCTGTTCTCCACGCACCACTGTTCCGCCTTGATCACCTGACGGATATTCTGAAACAGCACTATTTCCCTATTTTCCGACATCGTGGATGGCTTTGGCCAGATAGTTCAGCTCCTCCGGCGTGTGGTAGGGTGACAATGAAAAACGGCAATCCCCGGTAGGGAAAGAGCCCAGGTGACGGTGTGCCATGGGTGCGCAATGAAGTCCTGCCCTGGATTCTATACCAAACCCTTCATAAAATCTAAGCGCCAGTTCAGAAGAGCTCAAAGTGTTGTGCACCACCGAAAAGAGCTTTCCCTGATGGTCGAAATCAGCTGCACAGCGAACTTTATAATTCGCGTTCCGCTTCACCTCCCGCAACAGGGCTGCAAAATCGTCTTTCGAGTGTTGTGCAACCGGTCTGTTCTTCAAAGCTGCATTTAATCCATGAATCCCGGTGATATTGGGCGTTCCGGCTTCGAAGCGGTCGGGTAGGAAGGTTGGCATCGATAGCGAATCGGATCCGCTGCCGGTGCCGCCGTACAACAAGGGCTCCACCAGTTCGGGGAACCGCATAAAGGCGCCTCCTGTCCCGGTAGGGCCCAGCAGTGATTTATGGCCGGTGAAAGCCAGAAAGTCGATACCCCATTTATCCACCATAACCGGATGGGAACCCAGCGACTGACTGGCATCCACCAGCATCGGGATCTCCCCGATGGCCTTTTTGATCTCTCCCGGCGACTGGGCCATGCCATTCACGTTGCTCATGTGGCAGATGGCTACCAGAATGGTATTTGGACGCAGTTTTGAAGCAATTTTATCCACCAGGATGCGACCATCCGGGGCACTCTCCAGCAACTCCCATTCGATCAATCCCAACTGACGCAGGCGCTCCAGGGGACGGGCTATGGCATTGTGCTCCATGGCAGAGGTCAGCACATGTCCCCCTTTTTTGCAGATTCCCTGGATCATCAGGTTGAGGGCTGTGGTAGCATTGGCTGTCAGGATGATCTTTCCGGCCTCAGTAGCGCCCATTTTTGCAGCCAACTGATCGCGGCACTCCTCCACCAGCCTGGTCGACTGCAGAATACGCGGGTAGGCCGACCGTCCGTAGGTACCGCCCGTTTCGTTCAGGTGCCTGACCATCGCCCCGGCTACCGCCGCCGGCTTAGGAAAACTTGTTGCGCAATTGTCGAAGTATAGATTCATGGAGAAGTTTATATTTGTTTGAAATGTTTATGATGTTTAAAATGTTTGAAGGGTTTTGCTCTCCTTACATTTGCTCCCTGAGCGGCACTGCCCTGAGACCAAATCAATTTGTGTCCATTTGTGTAATTTGTGGTGACGGCCGAATCTATTTGTGTCCATTTGTCTAATTTGTGGTAAGGGCTGGTTTTAACATTTCAAACTTTCCAAACCCTTCAAACATTTCAAACCATTTTTTCGCTTCAGGGTTTTATGACATTTCCTGCTCTCGCCATCGTCTCCGTCAGTGTAAACATGTTGGAAATCTTTCCAACTGCCAGTTTAGCCCTGATATCGTAAAAATCGACGCAGGTACCGCAGATCAGAATCTCTATCCCACTCTCTTCCAAGGCCAGAAGCGCACTGCCCACACCCGAATCCACGGTAGTAAGTTTTACGCCGGCATTGTAAAAAAGCAGATGGGTCGGCAATACTGGTTGCTCGATAAGGGCATTCAGAAATCCCTTCATCAGGATGGCTCCGAGCTGAGAATCCCCCTCTCCCATCTTATCACTGCTTACCACAACAATGTAGGAAGAGGAACAAATTCCCGGATCGATGCTGCACGAACCGGATACTTCGCCTGCCTCAGCGGGCTGGTTCACTACCGTGATGTGGAAGATGCCATCTGTTTCATTTCCGGCCGGAGACAATGACTGATCTTTCAGATAGGTGAGAATATTCTGAAAGGCAGTCTGGTTGTCACACTCAATCTTCAGCGTCTCTCCTGGCAGACAATTTTTGAGCGCCTTCCTGGTCAATATCAATGGTTGCGGACAGAGCAACCCTTTGCCATCTACAGTTTGCATTTGATCTATTTTTTGCTTTATATATTTCCACATTTATCTAATACCCATTGTTCCTTCGACCCTTCGACAGGGTCTCAGGGACCGAGGTCATTTTCATATTGTTGGCGAGACAACCCTTCGACAAGCTTCTCAGGGAACAGAAGCATTGCGTTAGGTTAACGTCAGCCATTTGCTCCCTG
>CAYHQN010000235.1:0-3548 GCA_964358545.1 uncultured Tangfeifania sp.
CTTCAGATGGCTGTGGAAACCGGCATTTTGGGATTATTATCTTTCTTGTGGGTTGTAGGTGTGCTTTTTTATAGAAGCATTCGAGATCTCGCCCATACGCGGGACCCCCTCTTAGCGATGTTTTTGTTGGGATCATTAATCGGCTTGGGCGGATTTCTTATCCATAGTTTCTTTGATACGAATTTCTATTCGGTACAATTGGGCAGTTTCATGTGGTTAATTATGGGTGTTATTGTTGCGGTGCAGAAAATAGATAAAGAAGCTAAGACAAGCCAGTGATCAGGGGCTATGAATAAAAAAGCAACAATTCTTGATACCCTTGTTTTATTTCCTTTTGTTATTTTAATTACCTTCCAGCCCTTCCTGCTCGATCATGAAATGATAATGATGGAAAGGGGTACGCGCTTGCCTGGACCCCTATCATGGTAAATAGTAATATTCAAAAATACGCGGTAAAAGCTTCCAATAAAAATTTATTTAGACTTTTGGGTCTCTTTTTGATCGTAGCGTTTGTTTTATGGAAAGCTATCTATTGGAGAATCAGTCAAACATACCTTGAGGACGATCTGGTTTGGTTTTTCCCGGCCATCGATCACCTTTTGGATGGGAAAAATTCAGCGCTGGTTTTGTTGAAGTCATTTCACCTGCCTGAAGTAACGTTATTTGATGCCTTATATTTCACATTTTTAAAGTTTATCTTTGGATATAATTTCTTCCTCTACCCCCTTCCTTCATATTTGGTTCATTTAGCCAATGGGCTCATTATTTATCAGATTTTGTATCGGGCTTTTAACTGCTCGCCATTTACTTCCGGTATTGCCGGCTTAATTTACTTGACCTTCTATGGGCATTATCATGCTTATTTATGGCCGATGGCCATGCATCATGCCCTCGGCGTATTTTGGATACTGGTTTTCATTTATGAATACCTTCGTGAGGAGAATATCGAAACACAGAATCAAGGGGGAAAATTGACCTTGAATTTACGATTATACGGTCTGGCCTTTTTGGCATCATTCATGAGGTTGTCCATATTGATTGTCCCACTGATTATTGGAATACATACAGCTCTAACTAGTAGCTCAAGGAGAGATTTTTATTTTAAAATTAAACGTTGGCTCCCAATTTTTCTGCTTATCTCATGGTATCAAATTTTAGTTTTGGTTGCGGGAAATCGCGCCGATATCCTAGACGATTTTCTGAACACAGAAAATTTTGTGGCGTTGGCTGGTTTGATTTTTGTGTTGTGGCTCATAGCTAAAAGAAATTTACAGAGGATATATTATTTCTGGTTAATTATTCCGTTCGTGTTCATTTTATGTTTGCATCTCTGGCTTCTCCCACAAAACACATTAAACCCTTCTAATGTGGCTTTGCGATGGCAGGTCATGCCTCTACCTTCAGGAGCCACAATGTGGTTTTTGATTATCCTATCAGGGTGGATCATGTATACATTTACCCGCCATGTTATCTATCGTAATAAAAAATTTGGCGTTTTTATTATTTGGTATATGTTGTTATTTCCTTATCTTCTTTCCCGCCTTAACGAAATGCCCTCACGGTATCTGATCTATCTTTCTCCGATTTTTGCCGTTGTGTTGGCTGTATTTTTAGGCGAGATTATCTCCAGTCGCCTTAAAGGATTCTATAAAAATATTTTTCAGTTTGTCATTGGCTGTTTACTCGCTTGGTTTTCTGTAATCAATATTCAAGCCATTCATGAACGAAGCATAAGAAGTTTTGTGGCTGACTATCATTGGAAGTACGACGATATTATGATTGCGCAATATATAAAACACGATCTGATGGCTCAAGGGATCGCATCCAATAAAAGTATTTTATGCCTTCAAGGCGTCAGTCGGATGTTGTATTTGGAAAACTGGGCACAGAAATTCTTGAAGGATCAAGAAATGGACGGCTATGAAAGCTTAAGAATAACGTTGGGATTATTATTAGGGATACCCAAATTAAAAATCAGAATTAACGAAACATGTAAACCCGGGGAAATAACTTATGATTTCAGAAATGATGACGCCCTTTCTAATTTTAGATGGCCTGCCAATCTAAAAAAAGAAGATGCTTGGGAAATATACGGGAAACGTTTTGGCGGCGATAGTGAGTCGTTGCGAATTGACAATATGCTTCAGCGCCAGGTCAATTCTTTTGAGAATGGGAAGACGTATTGGTCGTTAAAGCAAGGGAAGCAGGTCGAAAAGTTTAGGGATTTCGATATTTATGATTTCCGAGAGTGGTATTTTGCCATTCCTGCAGGTGAATCATTCAATTTGGCCAGGTTTAAAATGGGTGATTATCAGAGGGAGTATTTTGCCAAAACCAGATATGAAATTCGTCAACGGATTAATTCAGAATTTCCTGATCATCATGCCGAAAGTATTGTTTCAGAGATTCGATCAAGAAAGCCATATTCCATCCCCGAGGGAGAGCATGTTTTCAAAATGAAACTCCTTGGAATCCCATTTGGATATTTATATTTAAGAAATGAGGGGATATCTCGGCAAGACGGCCGAAAGCTCGGCCGGATATTGGTAGAATTAAAACCATGGGTTTGGCTTCAAAAAATCTCCGGAGATCGGATAGGATTTAAAATGACATCATTAGTAACTGCCGATGATTTGTTATCCGTTGAGTTTGAGCAAATTGATTTAATGAAGCTAAAAAAGGGAAACCCTGGGCGAAAAATAATTTACCACCATGATGAATTATTTATGGAAAGGAGGGGGTATAAAGAAGACATTGATTTTGATACGAGAGATCCTGCAGTGACAATCTTTTGGACTCTCTTTAATGATTATACGGATCAAGCAAATTATAGAACTACCATGAACATTGAGAGGAATCTTTTTTCTCTGGAGATGATTCCAGTTTCCGTCGAAAACAACAAGACTCTGCTCAGCGTAAGAGTTAAGTCTCTTGATAAGAATGGCATACATTATAATGGGTTCATGACCCTAAATTACGGGGAAGAAGCCCATATGCCTGAAAGCACAATATTAAAAATTGGGCTGGCCAACTTTTCTATCACTTCATCCCATCGGCCCCTAAGAAGGCTTGAATCAGTCACAGTTCATGAAAGGCGATGATGTTACGCAAACAACCGACATATTGGGATGTCCTGATTCTGTCTTTATTCACTGTTCTTATCACTTGGCACCCTTACTTTCTGCATGGAAAGATCAATATTTTCGAGATCGGATTGTATTTGCCGGGGATCCAGTCCGTGCTCAATGGGGAGATCCCTTACCGTGACGTTTTTCACCTGCGCGGGCCGCTGGAGCTCTACGTGCCCGCTTTATTGATGAAGTTTTTGGGCGCGCATATCGGAGTTTTATATTCTTATTTTTATGCCGGTTCCGTGCTGTGTCTGATCTTTTGCGCTCTTATCGCCAAAGAAGTCCTTAAAACACGTTTTGTTTTATACCTTTTCGTCCCGGTCTTGATCGCAAGGACGTTCCCTAGAGTTGTTTTTACTTACTGGGGAGGGATGCGTTACGCGTTAGGGTTGCTCGCGGTGTGGTTTATCATAAAGT
>CAYHQN010000236.1:0-3548 GCA_964358545.1 uncultured Tangfeifania sp.
TAAAAAAAATCTTTGGGAAAAATTTGTTTTACAACATAGAAGCTTGTCGAAGGGGCGAGTGCGACTCCTTATGCCGTCTGAACAACAACTCGAAAGAAGAGAAACGAAGAAACGAAGAAGGAATTAGTACATACTTGGGGTTTAGCCGCGTAGTGGCGAAATATTGGTAGCCCGGGGTTAAGCGACGAAGGAGCGTTACCCCGGGTAAAGAGATGAATAAAGACCACCGTCCGCGGTAGCATTTTCAAAGGGGAGATTGGATCGTTTCGGACGGAAGGTGCAAATGATGAAAAGATAAGCCAATCGCTAATTGCTTATAAAAGGAAATAAATTGAAATAAGAAATAGATCGTTTAAACAAGAAACAATGAGAACCAAAAAATTACAAATTCTGATAGGCCTGATCATTGGTCTGGCCATTTTCTCCTGCAACAACCAGAAAAATGGCTCCGATGCCTTCGGGAATTTTGAGGCGGACGACCAGCTCATCTCCTCCGAAATCGCCGGGAAACTGCTTAGCTGCAATTTTGAAGAGGGAATGACATTGTCGAAAGGGGCCGAGATTGCTGTGGTTGACACCATCCCGATACTACTCCAGATTTCGCAGTTGAAATCGCAACAGCTAACCATTCAGGCAAGGAAACAGAGCGTAAAATCGCAGTTGGCAGTAGTTGAGCAGCAGAAGAAAAACCTTGAAGTGGACAGAGCCCGCGTCGACAACATGTTGAAAGACGGCGCCGCCACCCGGAAACAGAAGGATGACATAACAGGTAACCTGGAGCTGCTCGACAAGCAAAAGGAGAGCACCCGCTCACAGGAGTCGGTTCTTACAGGTGAATCAGAGGTGTTGGATACACAGTTGGCGCAGTTGAAGGACAAATTGAACAGGTGCCGGATTGTGTCGCCCATCAATGGATTGGTGCTTGAACGTTACAAAAAGGCCGGTGAGCTGGTAGGACTGGGGCAATCCCTTTGCCGTATCGCGGATGTGTCGAGCCTGAACCTTCGGGTTTTTGTGAGCGGCGACCAGCTGCCGCATCTTAAAATCGGACAAAAAGTGAAAGTGCTGATTGATGACACCGCTACCAAAAACAAAATACTTGAGGGCACTGTTTCCTGGGTCTCTTCCGAAGCCGAATTTACACCCAAGATCATCCAGACCAAAGTAGAAAGGGTAAAACTGGTTTATGCCGTAAAAATTAAGGTAGCCAACGACGGCGCCCTGAAAATTGGAATGCCGGGCGAAATCAAGTTTCTTGATTGATTATTCCATGATAAAAGTTTCAAATTTAGAAAAGAGCTACGGTGATCTGAAGGCACTAAAGGGGATCTCCCTGGAGGTTGAAAAGGGAGAACTCTTCGGCCTGATCGGATCGGATGGCGCGGGAAAAACAACCCTGATACGCATCCTGGTTACTTTGTTATTGCCGGATAGTGGCTCCGCGACAATGGATGGGTTGAATGTTGTGGGCGATTTCCGCCAAATCAGGAAGATGGTTGGTTACATGCCCGGAAGATTTTCTCTCTATCCTGATTTAACGGTGGAAGAGAACCTGCAGTTTTTCGCGACCGTTTTCGGTGGGACCATCGCTGCCAATTACCACCTGATCAAGGATATTTACGTTCAGATTGAACCCTTCAAGAACAGGCCTGCCGGAAAACTCTCCGGTGGGATGAAACAGAAACTGGCGCTCTCTTGCTCACTGATCCACGCACCCAAAGTGCTCATTCTTGATGAACCTACCATCGGGGTAGATGCCGTTTCCCGTAAGGAGTTCTGGGAGATGCTTAACAAACTGCGCCACCAGGGAATCACCATCCTGGTATCGACACCTTACATGGATGAAGCCAACTTGTGCGACAGGGTTGCCCTGATACAAAATGGGACCATCCTATCCATCGATTCACCAAAAAACATCACAAAAAGCTTTACCAAAAAGCTGTTTGGGGTGAAGGTGGAGACAACTGCGCAAAGATTTGAATGCGTTGGTTTGCTGAAAGGACTGGAAGGTATAGATTCGGTTTTTTCGTTTGGAGAATCCATTCATATCACCAGTAATCAGAAAGATATCAATGAAATAAGTGTGAAGGAATACCTGAACAACAAAGGACACCAGGGAATTTTGGTCGAAAAAATTGATGCAAGTATTGAAGACGTATTCATGGAACTGATGCAAAATGGAGCAAACTAAAGGAGATACCGGACCTATTATCCAGGTTAAAGAATTGGTCAAGAAATTTGGCTCTTTCACCGCTGTCGATCATATCTCTTTTGAGGTTAAAAAAGGAGAAATTTTCGGTTTCCTTGGGGCAAACGGTGCAGGGAAGACAACAGCCATCAGGATGTTGTGCGGACTGCTTGAGCCAACTTCAGGGGCCCTCCAGGTTGCCGGTTTTGATGGATACCACCAGCGTGAAGCCATTAAAAGAAATATTGGGTACATGTCGCAGAAATTCTCACTGTACGAAGATTTGACCGTCTACGAAAACTTCAGGCTCTATGCCGGGATTTATGGCATTCCCCGGCAGGAAAGAATCAGGAAGACAGATGAGCTTTTAAAGAAATTAAACCTGGAGGAGAGCCGTGATAAGCTCGTTGCCGGTTTGCCATTGGGATGGAAGCAGAAACTGGCCTTTTCATTGGCATTGTTTCATCAACCGGCTGTTGTTTTTCTGGATGAACCATCCGGTGGAGTGGATCCGTTGACACGCCGTACCTTCTGGGGCCTGATTTATGAAGTTGCCCATCAGGGTATTACCATATTTGTCACTACCCACTACATGGATGAGGCGGAATATTGCAACAGGGTCGCGATCATGTCGGAAGGGAAGATCGTTGCATTGGATACTCCGGTGGCCTTAAAAGAGCAATACAAAACCGATAGCATGGATGGCGTGTTTTTGAAGATAGCAAGGAATAAAGAGTGAAGAAGTGCCTAAAGTATTTAAAGTGCCTAGAGTGCCTAAAGTTAGAGACTCCGCACAGAAAAGGATAGTAGCGAAATACTTTAGGCACTTTAAATACTTTAGGCACTCTAGGCACTTTTAAAAAAATAATTATAAATAGAACGAATGAACCAGTTACTAGGATTTGTCAAAAAAGAGTTTACCCACATATTCAGGGACCCGCGCACCATGGTCATCCTGTTTGGGATACCCGTCATTCAGCTGATGTTGTTTGGGTATGTCATCACGACTGAGATCAAGGATGCCAGGATTGCCATACTCGATCATTCGAACGACAATGTGACGAGAGAGATCAAGAACAAGATCCTATCGTCGGGATATTTTCGTCTGGAGGCCAATCTTCTACAGGAGAATGAGATAGATCCAATTTTTAAGAAGGGTGATGTCAAAGAGGTGATCGTTTTTGAAAAGGGTTTTGCAGAAAATCTGGAACGGGAGGGGAAGGCAAATATTCAGGTTATTGCCGATGCCTCTGATCCAAATACGGCACAGATGCTTTTCAATTATACCAATGGAATCGTACAGGATTACACAAAAAAGAAGTTTGCGGGATTTACCATTCCTCTTCAGATAAAAAGCGAG
>CAYHQN010000237.1:0-3516 GCA_964358545.1 uncultured Tangfeifania sp.
TCCAGTCAAGACCTCCAAGCCCGCACCCAAGGGGAGGGATGGTGACTGATTTGATGCGCAGTTCCTTAATTACGCTAACAAGGTTGGCAAGCCCCGACCTGATGTCTTCAATGCGGCTCTTTTCTCTCCAGTGTCTTTTTGTGGGGAAATTGATGATATACTTTTTGGAAAACATATCACCCGCGAGATGAACAAACATGCGTCCCGGAACTACTTCGCCTTTCTCGCAGGCCTTTTTATATGCACGATAATTTTCCGGATAGGCTTCACGAAAACTGAGCGCGATGCCACGTCCCATCACCCCAACACAGTTCACGGTGTTTACGATAGCTTCGGTTTTCTGTTCGAGAATGTTCCCTTTTATCATTTTATCACACCCATCAGAAATACCAATCCGGTCTTATTAGAATCTTATCTACAAGGACATTACCTTGCAGCACGTTTTTAACCACTGATTGAATCTCAGCATTAATAACTCCAATTGACTCAATTAAATCAAAAGGAAAGGATTTGTAAAGGAGAAACTCCGCCTGTTTTCCGTCTTTGATCAAAGGTTGTCTGAAATCCAATTAATCTACCGCCTCCCAGTTGATTTTATTTAGCAACGACATATTGTTATAAAATTCGGCATAATAGGCGCCTGCGTTTCTATCAGAGAATACCCATTGAACCCTATTCTTTTCAGCCCACTCGACAACGGATACCAAGTCTGCCTGAATATGAACAACCGGTTCCTGGCCCCCGACATATTTAAGGTCAGGGTGATTCCTTTTATACATCAGATAGAGCATTATTGAACGGGGGCAAAAATAAAACGGTACATATTCCCCGACCCTGGTACCGGGATGGCATTTGACCTCAATCTCTTTAAGTCTTCTCCTCTTTATTTCTGACATGCCTATCTTCGTATGGTCTTTGCTGTTTTTCAGGCAATCTGAATCAGAGAAAATCGCTCCGCTCTTTATAATGGATTCAAGATTTTGATAATGCGTTATATGATATATTTTTGGCGCCATCTGCGGATTCATTCTTCCGCCTCCGCTGTTTCCGATTCTTCTTCGCCTTCGGGTTCGTCTATTGATTCATCAAGTGTAATATCAATGTCAGCAATGTCGGGAATTTCAATATCCCGCACATCTATTTTCCCTGTTACCACATCGGAGATGAGTCGGGTGCGGTATTCCTGCATCAGGGAGATTTCTCGCTCGGTGCGGGAGATGGCTTGGTCGAGATTTATGGTTTTTTTCTTGAACCAATTGAGAATTGATTCTTGCTCTTTTATTGAAGGACACAAAAACAGTATGTTTAAAAAATCATCGGGATATAAGCGAAGACGGCTACTTGTAATGCCCTTTGAATTTAAAGTGTAAAGAATTTTGTATGGTCTTATTCTCAGCAATAAATCAAGAAAGTCATTGTTGAAAAAATTGTCTTTTTGTTTGTAAGTGTGATACGAAGAACTAATAATACCAGTATGTTTTGATACTCCAACAGCAGCCATCCAAGCCCACATTGTATTTACTGCAATTTGCCCAGGTGAACATATTTTGTATCCAATATAGCTTTCCGCTTTAAACATGTTAATATTTTTTTCGCTCCTAGGAGTAACTCCTGTTATATGCGAAACGGAAAGCAACTCTTCTTGCCCAGTAAAACTTCTATTATCAACTTCTTTAAAAAAGAATTTTCCTCTTTTTACCTCCCACCCTTCTGGCACCTGCCCTAGCCATTCCACGCCGGAGTCTTTGTATTTGGGATAAGGCTTGCCGGTGGCGACATCAATCTTACCCGTTATCGCATCGTTGATGATTACCTGCTTCTGCTCTTTCAAGAGTTCAATCATCCGCCTTTTGGCCTTGATGAAGCGGGCAATCTGCGCGGTTTTGTAATCGAGAAAGCGGGCAATGGCGAGTTGTTCTTCGGGGCTTGGAATAAAAAAAGGCATTTCTTTCATTCTTGTTTGTGATAAATCCCATTGTCCAACCCTTACACCATCAGATGCTTGTGTGAAAAAAGGAACGTATGCCCTACTACGAACAGCTTTATGAAAGAAGTCAGGTTCAATACATTTTAAATCAAATACAAAATAAGCAGGGCTAACAATACCATCAAATTTTGAAATTCCATAAGATCCCTGCCATGCTTTCATTTTATTCATGGCGAATTGACCAGACTTAACGACTTTATAATTGCTTAAGTCATCGGGGATGTAATTGTGGTTTTCACTATCATCTTTTATATTTCGCTCGATCACTCCTTTTTCTCTTACAACAGACAAAAGCGATAAATCGGGGCGGTTTCTTTCAGCAATCGGAGTCAAGATTGTTCGAAACTTCCTCATCTCCCAATGCTTCGGCACTTTCCCCAGCCACGCAACACCGGAGTCTTTATATTCGGGGTATGGTTTCAAATTCATTGTTCACTACCTTTGTCCGCAGATTACGCAGATTAACGCAGATTAGCAACTATAAAACAATTCAATTTTGTGTTTTTATCTGCGGTCATCTGCGTAATCTGCGGATACATTACTTAGATTGCACAGATTCACGCAGATTAAAGACAAATCTTTTATATTGTAATTGCCTGGTTCCAAAATTAAGCAAAAGTCCCTTGTTTAAGCCGGAAGCCTTTAAATAATTGATAATTTGCGCTTCTTCATTGCCAGATAATTGCTGCAGGGCTTTCAGTTCAACGATTATATTACCAAAACAAACAAAATCCGCCTTATAGCATGTCTTCAGCGCTTGACCATGATAAAATATCTTAAGTTCTTGTTCCCGAACATACGGAATCCCTTGCCTGGAAAACTCCATTTCTAAAGCTTCCTGATAAACAGCCTCTAAAAAACCGTTGCCTAATTCACGGTGAACAGCCATTGCCGCGCCAATGATTACGTAGGTCTCTGAATCTTTCTTGTCTGCGTCCATTGGCGCTATCGGCGGATTCATTTTCCATCCCCCACAATATCATTCAATAGCCCGTCCGTTTCTTTTTCAATGGCGCGAATATCCTTCACGATTTCATCAAGCGTCCGCATTTGGACGGATTTGTAAAAATAGCGAGTAAAGGAAACTTCATAGCCGATCTGGGTTTTGCTTTCATCAATCCATGCATCGGCCACATAGGGCAGAACTTCGCGCTTGAAAAAGGCTTCTATGCCGCCCTCTTCCAGAAGAGACACCTGTTCAGTATCTCGCAGATTGGAATCAGACTCATATTCGACGATACATCTTTTGCCGCTTATAGTCCGCGCAAACAGACCGTGCAGATGATCCGCCTTGCCTGATTTGTGGATTTTTTTGATTACCGGAATGCCGTTTTCATCTGCCTTTCCTTCTGCCACAAAAGCTTTGAGCTCTTTTTGTAAATAGGCTTTCTCAGGGTCAATACCTTTCAGTTTCAAAGGGCGTTCAACCGTAATTTTGTGATAGCCAAAGGCTTCATTCGGGAAGATTTTTGATTGCTCGGTTTCTCTTGGATTTATAACTAAATCGGCAATCTTTTGAATATGTTCTT
>CAYHQN010000238.1:0-3507 GCA_964358545.1 uncultured Tangfeifania sp.
CCTTTGTTTTAGATGTCTGATGTTTAACATCCCGATTGCAGTTTTTCCACCACCTTATTCCCCATTTCTGAGGTTGAGAGTATTTTTTCCTTTGCCGTGCCTGCGGAAGCAATGTCTCCCGTTCTATACCCATTTTCCAGTACCGAGAGGATGGCCTTTTCAATGGCGTTAGACTCTTCGTTCAAGCCAAAGGCATATTTTAACATCATTGCGCCCGATAGAATTTGAGCCAGGGGGTTGGCCTTGCCTTTTCCTGCAATGTCAGGGGCAGAACCATGTATTGGCTCGAAAAGTCCAAAACCGGTCTCTGAAAGGCTGGCGCTGGGCAGCATACCAATCGAGCCGGTAATGGCAGATGCCAGGTCTGACAGAATATCTCCAAACATATTTTCGGTAACGATCACGTCAAATTGCTTTGGATTTGTCGCCAACTGCATAGCAGCATTGTCCACGTACAGGTGATTAAGCTGTATTTGAGGGTAATTTTTTTGAACGTAATCAATAACCACCCTTCGCCACAATTTTGAGGATTCAAGGACGTTCGCCTTGTCTACGGAAGTAAGCTTCTTACCCCGTTTCATCGCCGCATCGCAAGCCACACGGGTGATTCGTTGAATCTCCGGCACAGAGTAGATCATGTAATCAACAGCGTATTCCCCTTGAAGCGCCCCTTCTTTCAAGATAAGAGATTTTACCTTGTTCTTTCCAAAATAGGCCCCGCCGGTTAATTCTCTTACGATCAGAATGTCCAGCCCTCCCTGAAGCCGTTCTGACTTTAACGATGCGGCATCAGCCAGTGGACCAAAAATAACCGCTGGACGCAGATTTGCGAATAAGCCGTAAATCAATCTTAACGGCAGCAATGCGCCTCGTTCGGGAGTCAGTTCCGCAGGCAGTGCATCCCATTTTGGTCCGCCCACTGCGCCAAAATAAATGGCGTCCGCTTGATCGCAAACCTTCCGCGTCTCATCGGGTAGGGGGTGACCAAATGCATCGTAGGCGCATCCACCCACCAGCGCTTCCGTATAACTGAAAGTATGTCCAAACTTCTTCGCAATCACACCCAGCACCTTTAGCCCTTCCCTCATGATCTCCGGTCCGATGCCGTCTCCGGCCAGCACTGCAATGTTCTTTTTCATTAGTTTTATTCTCCTCTAGGGGTAACGTCAAATAATGAGTGACTGAACAAAAACGCAAACCTTTCGTTCAAAATTACTAGTAATTTTACCTTTAGTTCAAAAAAAATCTATCACAAATATTATTTTTGATATTTTCCAGAAACCTTTACCAGATAAGAGCAAAGCCAACCTCGGTATATACTGGCAGTGCTTGGAATTATAATTCTCTAAGGTTTACACAAGGGGAGGTTATGTAGACATCAATTTGATGTCTGATGTTCATACCATGAAAAAAGCGGAAATTTCTTGCTTTATACGTTTGATTGGTGGTAATCTCTAACGCTCTTACCTACATTTTACCTGTTTTGTTTGTCTGCCAGCAGGGTATCTATAATTGTGGTGTTCAGTTTTTCTATGGAAGAAGTATTATGAAGCGGAAATTTCAACATTATATTGATTTAATAATTGTTTTGACTCAAAAGGAACTAAAAGTCAGATATAAAAACAGCTTTTTTGGTTATTTATGGTCAGTGGGCCAGCCGCTTGCTTTTGCCTCAGTTTTTTTTATAGCCTTCAAGGTTGTTATGAAGGTGCCGGTGGAGGATTATACACTTTTTATTATTTCTGGATTGTTCCCGTGGCAATGGTTTGCTAATTCAGTTAACGCTGCACCAGTAGTGTTTCTGGGGAATGCATCGCTAATAAAAAAGGTGAATTTTCCGAGGAGTATGATGCCGTTTTCACAAGTCCTCCAGGACATGATCCATTTAATCTTTTCGATCCCAGTAATCGTTTTATTTCTCTTTATCTATCATAAAATGCCATCGTTATCATGGTTATATGGAGTCCCATTATTACTAACAATACAATTTTTGATGACCTATGGCATCTGTCTTATTGTTTCATCAGTAAATTTATTTTTCAGAGACCTTGAAAGGTTAACGACTATCTGTATGACACTATTTTTTTATTTTACTCCTGTTTTATACCCAGAAACAATGGTTCCGGAAAAGTATAAATTTTTCATGAATATTAATCCATTAGCTCCACTGATGATTAGCTGGAGAAACTTGTTTTTAAAGGGTACATTGCAACCCATGTATCTTATGGTTAGTTTTGCCTACGCTATTGGCATATTTGTTTTAGGATACACAATATACAGAAAGCTTTCATGGAGGTTCGCAGAGGTTTTATGAGCAATGCCGTGATTGTTTTTGATAATGTGAGCAAAAGCTATCCTTTGTATCACCATATAACGGGAGGGCTTAAAAATTTCATTTGCAACTTTCCCAAAGGCATAAATTCTTTAAAGAATTCTAGATTTGAGGCGCTTCGTAACATTTCCTTTGAGGTTTACAAAGGTGAAGCTTTTGGAATAATAGGCAGAAATGGAGCAGGAAAGAGTACTACGCTTAGCCTTATTGCGGGCGTCCTAAACCCATCAAAAGGTAAAGTTATCGTGCGGGGGAGGATTTCACCGCTTCTTGAGCTGGGAGCTGGGTTTCATCCGGAGCTTACCGGGAGAGAGAACATTATCCTGAATGGTGTTCTTATGGGACTCCTGCGGCGGGATGTCATGAGAAAGATAAATGACATTATAGAATTTTCTGAACTCGGAGACTTCGCAGACCAGCCTATACGGATATACTCCAGCGGTATGCTTGCAAGATTAGGATTTTCTGTGGTAGCGCATCTTGATCCTGAGATTTTGTTGATTGATGAGATATTGGCAGTCGGTGATATGGAATTTCAAAAAAAGTGTATTGACAAAATGATGGATTTTAAAAGAAGAGGAATCACCATGGTTTTTGTATCTCACTCTTTGGAAAGTGTCAAGATGCTTTGCGATAAGGTAATGTGGATAGAGAACCATGTTATTCAGTTGTTGGGAAATACTGAACAGGTTGTATTGGATTATTCTAAAAGTTAAATAACTTAGTAAGCAATCTATTGATATAAAGGCCATTTAATTGAACGTGTTAGCAATCATTCCCACCTATAATGAAATTGATAACATAGAAAGACTTGCAAAAGCAGTAACAAGCATACCTGACATTCATGTCCTATTTATAGATGATAACTCACCTGACGGGACGGGAATTGTGGCGGATAGATTGTCCAGCGAAAATTATGCTGTAAGGGTTATCCATCGCGAAAGCAAAATGGGTTTGGGTACTGCCTATCTCCATGGTTTTCAATACGCGTTAGAGAGAAATTATGAGTACATAATCCAAATGGATTGTGACTTCTCACATGACCCTGCTGACATACCACGATTCCTGGATGAAATGAAGAAAAATTGTCTGGATATGGTTATCGGTTCCCGGTACGTGCATGGCGGTAAAATTGAGGGTTGGCCGTTCATCAGACATCTGATAAGCAAATGTGG
>CAYHQN010000239.1:0-3491 GCA_964358545.1 uncultured Tangfeifania sp.
TTGGCAAGGTTTCTCCGAGGCAAAAAAACGGCAATCAAATTCTTTTGACATTATATTATTTCCATAATGTATGAATGATCATAAATAATCACACAATTAAATATACAGAATCTACGTTAAAAGTAGTTTGTCGCTACTTATTGTAATTTTATCACTTCTATTCGATTTATTTTTTAAACTAATTTCCTTTGCTCTTATAAAGTTGACCGCTGTATGATCAATCTTATTGCGAGGCTCTGGGATGGAGTAATGTTGAGAGAGTTCTTCCCAATCCTTGTCCCTGATTGTTGTCAATCCATCTAAAAACCAGCTTACCCAGATATCTCCAATTTTTGAATTTGAATTTTCTCTTAATAATTTAAATTGTGCATTTTTAACATATTTTTCATCTATATCGAAGCCAATATACCGCCTTCCTAAACGTTTCGCTGCAATTACTGTTGTTCCAGTTCCAACGAAAGGATCAAACACGATATCGCCCTCGTCAGTTGACATCAAAATAATTCGTTCTAACAAATGAATCGGAAGTTGACAGGGATGTTCGTCTCTATATTTATTATGCTTTATTCTATGAATATCTGTCCAAACATCAGAAACAAGTGGCCCAAAAGGGTGAAGTCCAGCCTTTTTCCCGCCATAGTCTTTTAATAAATAACTGCATTTTCTACAACGTTTATGCGGATAACGAATTTCATAAAACTTGTTTTGACTTACATCTTTTGCATAATACAGAATTCCGTAGTGAGATGGTTGAAGGGTTTTCCCCATAGGACCTGAAGGAGCATCCCACGAGATCCAATGCTTAAAGTCAGCTAATTTATTAAGAAAAGTGGCATAATATGTTAGCCATTTGGGAATATTATGCACAAAAATTGCACCTGTAGGTTTTGTGACCCTTACCATTTCAGCAATCCATTCTTCACACCAATTCAAGTAATCCTGAAACTCAAGACTATCCTTGTAACCATTATATTTCTTTTTTAGGTTAAATGGTGGATCAGCGAAAGTTATATCAATTGAATTGTCTGGAATTTCTTTGAACAATGCCAAACAATCTCCTTGTGTCACACTATTCAAGTACTTGTCAATCATCTTTTGAACTCCTCAATCACCAGTTGTTCAAATCTTGCCAATTCGTTTTTATGAAAAGTAAAGACATCTTCGTATGCTGCTACCATTCTTTTTAAATCACCTTTGCGAACGTACCATCCAATTCCATCTATAAATCCAATAAACTTTGCTTTTGGATAATGTTCCTTGATGAGCAAATCAATTGATATTTCGGCTTTGGATTTATCGCCTTGCCCGGAAGAGGTTGTGACTAAAAATGAACTCTCAACTATGATTCTTGGATTTTTCTTGCTGGGTATAATAAAATCCATTGTCCGTTTGGTTGCAGGGGCATTTTCAATAAGTTCGCTCAAATCACCTTTTTCAAAAGGGATATTCAAATTGTCCAATAAAGTTTCTATTAAAGTTTCTGGATTGTTTTCCTTCATACCGGAATATGATCCTTTCTCTTTATATCTGATTAGTGTGTCTATCATTGAAGGAACATCAAATTTTAATTTTGAAATGCTGAGTTTTTTTAACTCAAAAAGAGGGATGGTATTTGACAAAAACGGGATGGTTGACCCTTCAAAGAAGATGTTGACGATTCCTTTTCGGAAATATTCATTCATGGTAAGCATTTTTTGAATTTTTTCATCTGACCATTCTTTGATTGTTTCTAGAGGCTCATCTTCACACCACTTATCTTTAGAAACAAGCCTTGAGAGTTCTGGATTATTAACCACACGGATAACTGTTGTTAATCGTTTTAGGTATTCATTTGAAAAACCCGTTAAGGCAAGTAGCGCCCTCAAACCATTTTCTTTCTCACCGATAAGACGCTCAAACTGGGCTTTTTTTAGACCTTCGTTTTCAATTTCGTTTTTCAACACAAGCAGTGTTTCTTTGATGGAGTTTAAATAGCCTTCATATTTTTCTTCAAAAACTGGGTTAAAGAAATAGAAGGTGTTTTTTTCAATAACAGTTTGATATTTTTCATTAACTGATTTCATAATGCGCTCGTTTAGACAGTTTTCTCAAAAAATAAAATATATTCATCTTTCATCGTATTGCGCATACCCTTGATGGGTTTTAAAATGCTTTTTACCAGATTAAGTCCAAATTTTTTACATGAGGATATAATCTGATTTTCCAACCGAATACCGCCTGTTTGATTTGTGTTTGAGCCAATGATCATTATAAAATATTTCCCCCTTTCCAATACCCGTGAAACTTCAGAACAAACAGTTTCCATATCGCAAAAATAGTTATTCAATCGCTCAGTTTTATTTTTTCCTACTAATCCGATCATGTTGGATTTAATTGTCTCGGTATCGTATCCAAGGTATTTCAATTGGGCTTCGTCATTTTTCACATAATCAATGGCAAATGAATATGGTGGCGAGGTGATAACACCGTCAACCGATTCGTTGTTCAATTCCAGCTTCAAGGCATTTGAATCGGATAAAATTCTCACAAACCCAAGTGTGTCCTTTTTGTAATAGGGATTACTTAGGAAATCAAGTACAGTATTTTGATATCTTTCCAATACTTTTTTAAATAATTGTTTGTGATTGGATTTAGTAACCCGAAGTGAATAGCCCATAGCATCCAAAAATGCCAATAATGCTAAGTGATAAACTTTTAACTTTTCAGGAGCTTTAATTTTTTCTAATTGTGCAGATACATCTTTAACATCGAAAAAATTATATAGTTTTTCGGCTTGCAAAGAAAGTCCTTTCAATAAGTCAACATCAATGGTCAATGCTTCAAATTTAGCCTTCACCATTAATTGACAAAATGGACTTTGATCAACAGCGTAAGAATTAATTCCCATCAAAGCAGCTTCAATATTTGCCGTCCCACTGCCACACATTGGATCAAGCACAACGTCGTTTTTTTTAATACCAATTATATTTAGCAGCCCTTTAATCAATTGAGGATGAAATTTACCACGATATGGAAACAGACCATGCGTAGCATAGCCAGTTGAAAATTGACCATTTTCAAAGTAATTCCTTGTTTGTGCAGAACGGTTTTCAGAAAGTGCTGTTGTGTTGACAGAATAAAGTCTAAAGTGCTTAGTTAAATTTCCATTTACAGATTGAAAAAAGGCGCTCCGTTCTATTAGTTCCTCTTTATCCAAAATATGATATTCTAAATTAGCCAGTTCCAGTTCAAACAATTCGTCAACAGAAGGGAGTAGTTTAACATTACTACCAAATAAAGTATTCGAGATTTCAGGTATCTGATAAAACAACGTACTCACAAATCACCAACCATTATAAAGCCAATTAGTCAATAGAGTCAGGTTGAATAAACAAATAAAACGATTAAAACCATCAGGATTATATTATCAATCAGGCGCGTCTTCCCGATCTGGACTGCCAGAGCAGTAACGTCGCCACGCCGCACTTCCGACACTGCTTCAAGCGTTTCGG
>CAYHQN010000240.1:0-3445 GCA_964358545.1 uncultured Tangfeifania sp.
AAAGCCATAGCATTCTGGCATCAGAAGCAAAGAGAAATAAAGCAAAAGCCCGATGGAACGCTCTACATTGAGGCAACCTTAGAAGATGTTGCATGGGCAAATAAACTGAGCAAAGAAGTTTTATTGAGAAAGAGTGATGAATTAAATGGAACATTGAGAGGATTTTTTGAGAGCTTGAAAAGCTGGTTGAGATCGGGAAAAGCAAATTCATTTTTTGCAAGCAAAATACGCAGTCAGTTCAGGATGCATCCGCAGCAGTTGAGACGATATTTAGATGAATTAAAACAGAGAGGATACATGAAACAAGTAGGCAAAAATCAAAAAACCGGGCATGAATATGAAATACTGGTATGGGACGATTACCAAATTCTGAAAAGCGGAATCACCATATTAGACAAGGTTTTGGAGCAGTTAAGAGAAAAATACGACAAAAAGCAAATCATTAAAAATGAGCAGCTTCACATAGCTTCACAGGGTTTCACAAATGGAGATGTGAAACTGAAACCAGCGACAGACAAGGATTACAAAGCTGTTTTGAGGGGCTTCACAAGCTTCACACGGAAGGGATAACCGGACATGTTTTTAGTCAGCGATCAAATGACCCATCTTGCACCACTCAAAGAAGAATACCGCCAATGGCTTCAAACATTGGGTTTTTCAGAGAGTTCAGCAAAGAGCTTACCGCAATACATTGCAGAAATGCTTCTCCACTTTGAACAAAAAAATATTACCACAGTAAATCAAATCACAGCCGAAGCAGTACAGAAATTTTTCTTTCATTGGAAACACAGGAAAAATAAGACCAGCGGAGCAGGATTAAGCATAAGTCACATCAATAATGGGGCATTGGCCATCAACAATTTTATAAAGTTCCTGCGGCTCACAGGAAAAAACGACATCACATTAAAACTGCCGAGAGAAAAAACAAAAAATAAAATTCCGGAAATCCTCACACAGGAAGAAATAAAATCACTTTACGAAGCTACTTACCACCTTGACAAAAGAATGAATCCGGAGGCATTCGGACAGCGAGACCGGGCAATGCTTGCCATATATTACGGATGTGGATTGAGGAAAACAGAAGGAAGCAGTTTAGAGATAAGCGATATTCTCACCGAAAAGAAATTAATTTTTGTACGCAAAGGTAAGGGCAGCAAGGAAAGATATGTTCCCATAACAGAACAAGGATTGAAAGACATTCAGGAATATTTGCAATGTGGCAGGGCATGGTTTCTATCGCAAAGACAGAAAAAGAAAGTTCCCCCTTTGGGGGAATTAAAGGGGGCTTTTTTTGTAAATGTGTTTGGAGAACCCATGAGCAGATTTTACCAGCGGCTCAAGCTCTTAAAAGAGCAATCTGGAATCAATAAAAACATCGGGTTACACACGTTACGCCACAGCATAGCCACACATCTGCTCCAGGCAGGAATGGATATGGAGCAGATTAGAAAATTTTTAGGGCACAGTAGTTTAGAATCCACTCAAATCTATACCCATATTGTAAATGAATTGTGAAACTTTTGAGAAATATTTACAACAAAAGAAACTCAGAGAAAGCACTATTAAAGGGCATTTGCAGGACATTGAAAGATTTAAAAAGTGGTGCACAAAAGAAAATATCAGTCATAATAATTCAAGCTATAACGAACTATTAAAATTTATACAGCAAACCAAAGAAAGAGGAGTAAGCAAAAGCACCATCAACATACACTTAAACAGTATTGGAAAATATTACGATTATCTTGTAACAACAGGAGAAAGAACAGATAATCCGGCAAGAGAATTAAGAGTTAAAAAAGCAGGAAAAAAAGTATTGCAGAATCTTTTAAAGCCGGAAGAGTTAGAAGAAATTTATCAAACATACATCAACAAACCGCCATGGAATTTTAGAGGAGAAAAATCAAGACAGAGCCACGAACGAAATGTTGTAATCCTTGGGATGATGTTATTACAGGGAGTTCACACCGGAGAGTTAAGAAAGATTGAAAAAGCACATATCAATTTAAACAAAGGAAGCATTTACATTCCTGGTTCCGGAAGAAGCAACGGGAGAATATTAAAGCTGAATGTACAACAAATACTACCCTTACAGAATTATCTGAACAAATTGAAAAAGGAACAGGAAAAACTGTTCGAATGCAAAATGACATCAGTAATAGCATGGCTGATAAAATTGCTGAAGAAAACAGATTCCGGAATAAGAGATACAAACCAACTCCGGAGTAGCGTAATTGTAAACTGGCTCAAACAGCACAACATCCGGCAGGTTCAATACATGGCAGGACACAGGCACATCAGCAGCACGGAGCGATACAAGCAGGAGGATTTGGAAGATTTACAAAAGCAGTTGGAGTTGTTTCATCCTTTGAAATGACTGAAAAATAGTTTTAAAATGTTATCTTTGTAGAGATAAAACCAAAACATAAAATCATGAGTACATTACAGATAAAAGAAGCTTTGCATCAATACATTAATGAAGCAGACGAGCGCTTTATCCAATTGGTTTATGGAATGATGAAAGCGGATGAGAATATTGAATTAAGTGAAGCCCATAAAAAAATATTAGATAAACGTTTGGCAAAATACCGGGCGAATCCCAATCGCGGTTCCAGCTGGAAAGAAGTAAAAACACGTATCCGGGAGAAGCTATGAGATATGATTTGAAAGTAGAACCGGATGCAGAGACTGATGCCACCGAAGCAGCCATATGGTACAATAAACAGAAAGCGTGATTAGGTAGTGAATTTTTAGATGCTGTTGAATCCGGACTTGAAAAAGTTCAAAGCAATCCGCTTCTTTATTCCATCAAATACAGGCAAACCAGAGTAGCATATACCAATCGATTTCCATTCGGAATACACTTTAACATTGAAAAGAACCGGATAAATATTTTAGCGATATTACATACGAGTCGTAATCCTCAAATATGGAATAAAAGAACACGTTAAAATTCCTTCGCACCCATCCCCGCACTTTAAAAATCCCCAGCCCCCGAAGAACAATCGGGGGCTTTGTGGGGTCTTTTTGCAGCACTCCGCTTCCAGCCCTTCGCAGTTTATTTTTGTCACACTTTTTGTCCGACCCACAGCAAGCACATTGCTATCCTCATTACGCTAAAGCTCCATTGTGGTAGCAAAGAGCTTGGCCAACCCGCAAAACAAAAAGCCGATCGCTCCAATCGCTCACAGCTCCCTTGCGCCAAAAATAAACTGCCCCAAGCTATTCTACATAATCGCGTCTTATAGGAACAGCCGCAAGAACAACCGCACTGCCAAAGCTGTCCTATAAGGCAATTATGTAAAATAGCCGCACGGACTTCACACGCAAACCCACCGGAAAAATGTACATTTGTCTCCGGTGAGAATGACTACTCGCTTCAAGTACCGGTCAAGAGGCTAATGCCGGGGCATCAGAAGAAGGAAACATAAGAAACCTGTAAATCCCG
>CAYHQN010000241.1:0-3421 GCA_964358545.1 uncultured Tangfeifania sp.
GCCTTGAGGATCAGGGCGATAAAGTCCTTTTCCTTCTGCTCCAGTTGCTTCTGCCGTTCCTCTTCGCGCAGGTTCATGTTGACGCCGATGTAGTGCGCCCGCTCGTATTTGCCGAGGTTGAGGATTTCAAAGGCGCGAAAGTCCTTGCCCTCTTCCTTGCGCTGCCGCTGTATGCCGATCATACGCTTGCGGGTGGTGTGGATGGCGAACTTGCCGAGGTCAGAGCCGATCCACTTGCGTCCCAGCTTTTCGGCCACGGACAGCGTGGTGCCGGAACCGCAGAAGAAGTCGGCTACGATGTCGTTTTCGTTGGAGGAGGCTTTGATGATGCGTTCGAGCAGGGCTTCGGGTTTTTGGGTGGGGTAGTCTAAAAGCTCTTTAGAAATAGGGTTAACGGGAGGGATATCATCCCAAATAGTCTGAATTACTGTTCCTTTCGTTTCATCCAAGTATTGCTTGATATTTGGCTGTCCGGTAGAAGCATATACTATCTTACCGTTTTTCAGACCTTCATCTATCTTTTCTTGAGACCATGCCCAGTGCCTACCTTTGGGTGGCTCTATCAACTTGCCATTGAATATTCTTGCAGGTCCGGTACCTGCACCAGACAAAGTTACCAAGCGGAATTTGCGTCCATCACTATTTACTTGCCCATAATGTGATTTAATATATTCATCAGAGTGGTCACGATATAGTTTATTAAAAATGAACGAATCTGTCTTGGTAAAAAAGATAAGTGAATCATCTATAATCCCATAACGATTAGAATCGCTGTGAGAGTATATGCGTTTCCATACAATCTGATTTTGGAAAAATTTCCTACCAAACACTTCATCTAGTATTAATCTAATAAAGGCATTTACTCTATAATCACAATGCACATAAATGCTCCCATCCTCGGTCAGCAAATCCCGCATCAGCACAAGCCGTTCGTAGATCATGGCGATGAAGCTGTCGGCGCCCTTGCCCCAGGTGTCGCGGTATGCCAGTTCTTCCAGCACGCCGGGCTTTTTGGTGAAGGTGTCGTCGCCGATTTCAATATCCATCGAGAAATCAGCGCCCACATCAAAGGGTGGGTCAATGTAGATTAGCTTAATGCCGCCCGCCTTTTCAATTTCCGCGCGGATGGGTCCGTTTTTAAGGCTGCTGAGGATAAGCTTGTTATCGCCCCAGATGAGCTTGTTTGTCCAGCCCTTCAGTTGCCGTCCCCTGCTGTCAAGGTAGATGCCCGCCGCCGCAAACAATGGATGTTTCTTCTTAGCCGCCTCCGAACGCGGTTCGTCCACCTGCTCAATCACCTGAAAAGGCAGAACGATATTGGTCACGTCGCTGGTCTTGCCGTTCCATATCAACTCCACCTCCCGCTTATCATCAAAAAGCATAAAGCGGTATTTATCAGGAATCGGCTTATCCGTTTCAATAAGTTTCACAATTTCACGTTTTTCAATATCAGTAAGTTTCATTTACATCTTCCTTTGTGTCTGACCACAGGTTATTTCAGCAAGCTAACGTTTTGTCTAAGCAGTTGCAATGGCGCGTAGCGGGATTGCAATCCGTCTTCAGCCAATTGTTATACGATTTTTTATCTTTTCATTGTATCTGCAAGGCAGTGAATTACTTGTTTTCCATCTTGATATGCTTGCACAACTTCAGAATATGTGGTTGTTGTATTCAATTTCCCTTCATGAGCGAAATCATTACGCCATGTGATTAAATTTGTATATGAGTTTTTAATATCCCGCTTGTTAGCTGCCAAATATTGCTTTGATGCCATATCTAATCTCCTTTTAAATTTATCTTTATATTTTTCTCCAAATTTATTAATGTACTCGTCTTGTATGACCGTTATCTTAATCCGTCCGTTTATTCTATTAAAAAAGCTTTCCGTAAAATTCCTCAATACCTTGTGCTTCTTATTCGCAAAATCTATAAATATTTGTTTGATGGCAAGCTCATATACCGTGACAGACACAACAGCGACGAAACCTATATATTTTATCTGGAGCAGTGGATCGTCTATTACTGGCACAATGCTATCCAAATGGTTCACCACATCGTCTGCGTGTTTAAAATGAGAATGATAGACCATTTACTCACCAAACAGTATTTTTCTAACGGTTTTAATTCGATTAATTACTGACAATGTGTCGGAGGTATTTGTTCTTGTGTATTCGTTAAATTCTTTATCTTCTTTTATTTTTAAAAAACTATCTTTTAAGTCTATAGATTCTATTTTTGGATATTTTTCGATAAGCACACACATAATTGAATCCAAAGCTGATACATTTATAGGACCTCTTAGGTGAAAAGGTTTTTGCCCCAATGAGTTCACTATTGATCTTGTGACAAAAGGAAAAACATCAAAAAATGATTTAGCCTTCTTCGTGGTGCCCGTTTGGTGGGCTTTCATTGCAACATTTAAAAACTCCTTCATTGGTTTTTCGTATTTATCGATAGCATCCACAAGGGAAAACACCCTAAGAATCAATTCGACATCTTTTTGATGCTTATCAAGATGTTTTTTGCCGATAATTTTCCGCCAATTGTTGTCTTTATTGGCATTTTTCAACATTTTACAGAACTCACCTTTAAAGACACAATTTCTTATTTCTTGTGGTTTCAATGGCGTGCCGCCAGTATTTAGTCGTTCAAAAACATGATATGCGCTTGTACTTTCACCAACAGGATTAAGCTGTCTAATATTTACTGCTCGCAAAACAGCTTGCTTTAACTTTCTTTGATTAGATTCATCCAAATCTACGAATCGTTTATTATGATAAGGGCTTTTCTCTCCGAGGCCGGACAAACGAAATACTAAGCGTTTTCCTTGCGTGCTTTCATGCCCAAAATATCCGTCCAGAAAAAAAACAACACTCATAATCCTTTGTTGTCCGTCAATCACAAGATTCTTGTTTTTTTCATCTATATAAAGAAATACAGGAGGAACCGGTAAGCCTGATAAAAACGAATCAATTAAAAGTGAAGACTGTCGAATCGACCAGACAAATTCACGCTGATAGTCTGGAATAAGGATGTCGCCATCCTTCCACATTTGTGCAATGCCTGATAACGTGTAATCAGATGGATAGCTCGCAATATCGTAAGTTACGGTAGCTTCATCTTCTTCCACTTCATCTTCAATTTCGATTTCATCCTCAAAAAGTTGTTTTTCCACGTGTTCCTCCTTAGCTTAATTTTGCTATCCACTACAGGTATAACAATAATTTAGTTGTGTAGGTTGGGTTGAGCGAAACCCAAAAAAATAAATTATTCATAACAGATTAGGTTTTTGAAAAATCCAATTAAAAACAAGGTTGTAGCCCCGGTAGGGGCGACCTGTTTGTAGAAAGAAACGTAAGAACAGCGTGAAAGCTCCGTAGGAGCGGCCTGTTCATTCTATCCAATCAAACAAATATTTTTC
>CAYHQN010000242.1:0-3415 GCA_964358545.1 uncultured Tangfeifania sp.
TTTCTTGAAATGATAGAAGTTTGTCATTGTTGCGGCAAGAGGGAGAAATGGCGACGAATATTTGGTTTGTGGTACATCAACAAAATCTCTGGGATATTGATGACAAGCTGATCGGTTTTTGGAATCCTATGCAGGCGAATTTGATAGCTGTCGGGGATGTCATCATTTATTATAGATCGGGGTTGAAATGCATTATGGGGGTCTTCAGAGTTGTCCAAAAGGGGGCCAATCTGAACCGCAATTTTTATGATGCTGCCATTGTGAAAAAACCTATTCATCAGTGCCGCTTGGAATTGATCAGCAATGAAATAATTTGTGGGCATCCAACGACCGAAACCAGATTTTCCTTTTACGGGGAATGGAGTAGAAATCGATATGGCGGTCTAAAAAAGCAAGTCTTTGAAGCAAAACGGGATGATTTGAAATTGATTGTAGCTGATCCATTAGTTGTCAAATTGATTGGGGTTAATTAGGGGACATCGTGAGGAGGTGGTAATGAATAGATTATTAAGCATCGTAATTATTGTTGTCATCACAGTCAGTACACCTTGCTTCGCGAAATCAGATTCTGCTAAAAAGGTACAGAAGGCGAGTACAACTAAAACCGAAAAGGTGCTACAGCTGGCAAATGTTCATGATATTTTAGTATTTGAAAAATGGTCAACAACAATATGGAACCTTGGAATCAAATATCAAAAGTACGAGTATATAAAATCCAATACAGAGGTTATAGAAGATTTCAGAACCTGGCTTTTGAAGGAAAAGGATTCAGGGTATTCATCGGGTTTACTAATCGGGCGTGATGAAGTGGTGTTGTTTAATAAATATGCAAAAAATATTGAGGAACTAATCTCAGAGATCACGGTAAATTGACGGACCCATATGCAACTGCTTGGAATGATTGACAGCCAACTTCTCAAGTAAACGTGTGCATTCTGGAATTTGTAAATCATATGTTACTGAAATTACAAGACATAAAATATTAATTTTTCTCTTGCTTTTTAAAACGTTTTCCGTATCATCTGTTCCATGCAGATGAAGACCGGAAAATTTAAAGGGTTCCATATTGTTATAGGGACAGACAAACGTGGCATAACGCGGCATACCGTATTTTTGAAGTACGTCCCCGTGGTTCGATTCAATGCTGATAGTGCGAATGAACGTAAACTGGCAGCAATTGATTTAGTTGAACGGGAGCTTTGCGATCAAAAGACAGCAGGAGAAATCTGTGGATTCCATCGTAATACGGTCTTTAAGCTTTTACGGACAAAAAAGCTCTTAGGAATCGAGGCGGTTATTGAAGACCACCGGGGACTTAAGTCCCCGTACAAATATATCGGAGAGATTCGTTCCCATGTCAAAAAGCTGCTTCGGAAAAATCCGGACGCAATAGATCAGGAGATTGCCGACCAGGCTTCAATGGACTTGACCATTACGATTTCACGGAGCGCCGTGGCACGAATTCGAACAGAGAAACAGGACAAACAGCGCCTGCCGACCAAAGCCGAATTAGAAGCGATGGCTCAGGTTGCCGATGCCTTTGACAGGAGTAATTACGATAAACGGCAGTTGGAGCTTAATTTTAATTGGGATCCGGAAATCAAAGAAAAGTGTAATCAGGCCGGTAAAGAAGCAGCGCCAAAAGTGGATAAAAAATCGGATCAACGCCTAATAGATCGTTTACAGCAAGGCGAGCGGTTTAATTTTTGCGGTGAACTGATGCACCATTTGTTTTTGCAGGAGTTCGGATTCGATGATATTACTTCTGCTTATCCGCTTACACCAGGCGCTACATATCAAAGCCGCGAAATCCTAGCCGCCCTTTTTCACAGCGTAAGCATGGGCATTTCTTCGATCGAAGCGCTGAAACTTGTCAATGCGGGTGAATTCGGGATTCTTCTTGGCATGGACCGGGCTCCTGAAAAAGAAACCATAAGAGATCATCTTTCCCTGATGGCAGAGCACTACATGAGCAGCACGCTTATTGATCGATTTGCCCGAAGGCTTCTTGCGAGGGATTTTATCAACCCAGAGGTCTTCTTTATCGATGGACACTTTCTGCCATATTTTGGGCTCAACGTCATTGCCAAGGGTTACTATACGGTCAGGCGTCTGGCCATGCGCGGCAACGAGCTTTATGCCATAACCGATCTTCAGGGCAGGCCCTTGTTTTTTATAACCGAATCAAATGAGATTGACTTTCGACCGATCATAATACGCAGTGCCGCCAAGCTTATCGAATTGGGGATCTCACGTCCGATGCTGGTATTTGACCGGGGAGGATACGGGATTCATTTTTTTAAGGAGCTTTCTGAGACGGCCGACTTTGTCACCTGGGCGAAGTATGTTGGAGAAAAGGCACTTGCCGGTATTCCGGATTCATCTTTTAAGGTTTGCATACAGTTTAAAGACCATAAGTATCTTTTGGCCGAAGAAATGCGTGTAGTAAGGGAATCTGCTCAAACTGCAAGCAAAGAAGGACGCGCAGAGTTGGCCGAGACGAAGCTTCGGATGGTGATTTTGCACGATATCGAAAGCGGAAAACGGATCGCCATCTATACTAATAACACGACAAAGCCTCTTTATGATATTGCTTGCTACATGCTTAACCGTTGGGGAGATTCGGAAAACATTTTCAAGGAGATGATGGCCCGATTCAATCTGAACTATCATCCGGGCTATGATATTAAGGAACTGGAAAATCAGCCGCTGGTTGACAATCCCGATATTGCTTTGATCAAGAAGGCTATCCGAATTCTTCAAAAAGAGGTTGAGGAACTGGAAAAGGAGATTTTGCTAATCCGGGTAAAAGAAGAAAAACGTCAGGACGCAAGGCGACAGCCAAAAGTGCAAAAGCTAAGCAAGTCGGTTGAAGAAAAAAAGAAAGACATTGCCGGCTTTAGCAACAAGCTATCTCAGCTTCCCGAAAAGATATCGATCATTGAAATCCTCAAGGGAAAGCCAATGAACCGTTGTGATTTAGAAAAGAAAAAGCTCTATGACTTGATGCAGTTTATGGCATATAATTCACGAGAAAGATTAGCGGAGCTCTTTCGTGGCTGCTATGATGACTCTCGTGATGTAAAACAAGTGCTGGATATGATAACCGGCAGAGCAGGATATATCAAACTGGTTGGTCAAACGCTGATAGTTGTGCTAGACTGGATTCAAAACAAAAAGCACAGGGAAGCAGCAGCGCGCTTTTGTCGTCTGGTGAATCAAAAAGAGGTCCAGCTGATGGGTCGCATAAAGTTTAAGTTAGCTTTCTATGTGTCCAATCACCCGCTGCAGGGCTCGACTCCAGACCCAATGTCGGAGGCTGCGCACAATTTAACATGAGAAATTGGTCAATTTACCGTGATCTCTGTATATACACTGTTCGCTGAATCTGGGATGACATAACATCCGAAACGTG
>CAYHQN010000243.1:0-3408 GCA_964358545.1 uncultured Tangfeifania sp.
TGTGCCCCAAATTCTTTCAAAATATAGGTTTTCCCAACCTGTCGGGCGCCATTCACAATAAGTGGCATCCGTTTCAGATTATATTTCCACGCTAACAATTGTTCGGATATCTTTCGTTTCATTGGATTTGAATGAGTATAATTCATTCAAAAATAATTAATATCTATGAATTAATCGGATATTTCTGATTTTTTTCCACAGTTTGATCATTTGATTGGCCTTTTCAGGAATTGTATTTTCCCGGTTTGCCAGATTGTTTCAGCAGTTCATTGACTTCGCGTTTGAGTTCCTGAATGCGGTCTTCGCGACCAGGCATTACATCTTGCCACCGCATCAATTCATTCAATTGCTCTATGATCTTTTCTTGAGCCTGCTTACGCCCGGTAATGTCCATGATGTTACCAGAGACGCGGACAATCTCGCCATCCTGCCACTCGGCCTGCCCGATTGTGCGCACCCACAGATGCCGCCGGACGCATTGATAAAGCCCGGTTCCAAATCGCTTGCAGCTAAGTTTCAAAGAACGTATGATCCAGAGAACCGTTTCACAAACTTTTTCGCTTGAAGTGAAAAAGTCATTTAGTTCAGAAATGTTTGTTGTATCTTTGTGTTGCAGCATGGGTATTTTGTTTTTGTTTGACAACATAATATTACTGATTTTCAGTAATATAAACAAATTTTAATGCTGCTTTTTTGTATCCTATGCTTATCTTTTTTGTCTCTAATTTCTAATGCGAAACTTCAGTAATTTACCTAACCTGCTTATTGTCGATGACAATACTGAAAATTTAAAGTACCTCGAAATAATTCTGAAAGGCCTCAACGTTAATCTTATAAAAGCAGAATCAGCTTTTGATGCATTGGGAAAAACCAAAGGTGTGGAATTAGCGCTGGCTATTCTGGATATTCATATGCCCGGGATGGATGGCTATCAATTGGCCTTGAAGATTAATGAAGAAAGATACAGCAATAATGTGCCAATTATTTTTGTTACGGCGAACTATATCGATGAAATGGACGTGTTCCAAGGGTATATTTCCGGAGCAGTAGATTATATCATTAAACCAATCAATAGCCATATTCTGCAAAGTAAAGTCAACGTATTTATTGATCTTTTCAATCAGAAACAGACAATTCTCCGGGATTCAGTACTACTGAAAAAATCTGCTGATGAATTAACCAATGCCAATAATGCCCTTAAAAACAGTGAACAAAGATTCCGTGGTATATATGAAAATACCTTAATCGGCTTATATCAAACTACTCCCGATGGTAGAATCCTGGTGGCAAATCTGACGTTAGTACAAATGCTCGGCTTTTCTTCATATGAAGAACTTGCGCAACGTAATCTGAGAAAGGAAGGATTTGATCCTACTTCCCGGCGTTTAGTTTTTCAAAAAAAAAATGAACAAGATGGACAAGTACTTAACTTAGAATCTGTCTGGATTAGGCAAGATGGAACAAAACTTTATGTAAACGAAAGTGCGAAAGCGGTATACGACGAATCCGGAAACATATTATATTATGATGGCATTATTCAAGATATCACAAAACAAATTCAAACGGAGAACGAAAGAAAGAAAAGTGAGGTAAAATATCGCACCTTGTTTGAAACGATGA
Source organism: uncultured Tangfeifania sp. (assembly GCA_964358545.1). Taxonomy (GTDB): domain Bacteria; phylum Bacteroidota; class Bacteroidia; order Bacteroidales; family Prolixibacteraceae; genus CAINVV01. The sequence goes on from CAYHQN010000243.1 coordinate 1,621, forward strand.
TCCACGGTGTAGTACACCATGATGAGGATGGAAGGATAATTTCGGCAAACCCTGCTGCAGAGCGAATCCTGGGCCTTTCGTTTGATCAGATGAAGGGACTTACCTCCATTGATCCGGCGGGGAGAAGCATTCATGAGGATGGTACGGATTTCCCCGGCGAAGCCCACCCTGCCATGGTCGCTTTAAGAACAGGGAAACCGTTAAATAATGTAATTATGGGGGTATTTAATCCGAAGGTGAAAGAAAATCGTTGGATAAATATCAGTGCCACACCTCTGTTTTTCGAGGGGGAAAATAAACCCTATCAAGTTTATTCCACTTTCGAAGATATAACCAAGCGAATGAATGTGGAGAAAACACTTGCACAGAAGAATGATGAATTGTTCAAACTAAACCGGTTTTCCATTGAATTGTCAACATTGTCAAAGGAAGATAATCTCGAATTGTTCGTTAACAAGCGGATCAAAGAATTTGTCCAATCAAACGTTGCAATATTCTCCGAATACAACAGTGAAAAACGGACATTAACCGTCAAACATATTGAACTGGCTCCCGGGATGCCCGAAAAGGCCGTTCGTCTGATCGGTAAAGAAGTAAAAAATATCCACTCTGTAGTCAGCGATGAGATATACCGGGAGATGACCCATGAAATCATTGGGATACGAAGAACATTGTACGATATGACATTTGGGGCCATACCTCGTCCAGTGGCAGCGTCGATAAAGGCTTTGCTCAAGGCTGACCGGTTCCTCGCAGTAGCCTATGTCATCGAGGGAAAACTGTTCGGCACATCCATGTTCGCAATGAGCAAAGATCAACCCGATCCGCCGAAACGAATATTAGAGAACTTCATCTTTTTAGCGGCTTTATCCTTCCAGCGCAAGCAAGCAGAGGAGACGCTTATAGTAAGCGAAGAAAAATACAAAACCCTGTTAAATGCATCACCAGATGGTATTTTATTAATCGACCTGAACGGAATCATCTCCGAGGTTTCTGAAATCGGGATTGAGATATTTGGTGCCGAAACCAGAGATGACCTGGTGGACAAAAATATTTTACTGTTTATTCCATCTGATGAAAAAAATACGATAAGGGAAATAATTGGAAAAACAATGAATGAAGGGCTTGTTCAAAATATTGGGATAAAGATGAGAAAGAAAGACCAATCTTTATTTGCTGCTGAAGTCAGTGCTACTTTAATACAGAACATGGCTGGGATGCCCTTATCATTCATGGTGATCATCCGCAATATTTCCCACCGTAAGGAAATGGAGACAAAACAGATGCATGCCGACCGTATGGCCAACCTTGGCGAAATGGCCGCAGGTATTGCACATGAGATCAACCAGCCATTAAATATCATTTCATTGGTAATGGATAAAATTTTATTTATGACTGCCAAAACCGAAGCGATCGACATCGAATTTCTAAAAGAGAAATCAGACATAATTTTCCAAAACATAAGCCGGATGAGGAACATCATCGATCATATCAGGACATTTTCGAGAAGCCGCGACGATTATGTATTGACAGCCTTCGATATTAATTTAAGCATCGGAAATGCCATTTCAATGATAACGGAAGAGTTCAAATACCTTGGGATCAACTTGAACCTTCAACTCGAAAAACAAATTCTTCCAATATTTGGCAATAATTACAAATTTGAGCAGGTGATCCTTAACCTGCTGGTCAACGCCAAAGATGCTGTAATAGAGAAGAAAAGCAAACAGGAAGAATATTTTGAAATGATCATCGGAATCAGGACCTATCAGGAGAATCAATATCTAA
>CAYHQN010000244.1:0-3398 GCA_964358545.1 uncultured Tangfeifania sp.
TGAATATTAATTAATTAAAAACAAAAACACTTTTCGGAGTGGACTCAATATTAAACATTCCCTATTGACGAAAACCATCAATCATTTAGTCTGCGCTCCGCTTCTGATTTTTCAAACCAGCTTAATGTACATGTTAACCTCTTGTATCGTTTACTTTTTCGTAACCCTCAAATCTTTAAAATAGCCGATCGTTGCAATATCTACCCACAACGCGACAGAGCCATGTGTGGTTTTACCTTTCATTTTTTCAACCACAAAAGTTGAATACTTTGCATCGTTGATATACATATAGGCCTTTTGACCATTCACTTCAATCCGCATTTTAATCCACTCGTTTATATCAATAGGTGCACTGGTTTCGTACATGCCATCAGCCTCTTTCCTCAACTTGTCAAATTTGTAATCCGGATAGGAATAATATTGGACAGTTTTATTTCTAGCAAATTGATTATCAGACCTTCCAACTTTTGGTCTCAAATAAATAGACTCGTATGCCGAGTCATCATCATTGATTCTAAAAGCAACACCAATAAAACCCTGAGCAGATTTAAATGGTGAGGGGTTTTGAATCTGACTTAGCATTTTTACTTCTATCACACCATTCTCAAAATCAAGGTTCAATAGCCTGGCATAGGTTGGTTCATCAACTGTTGCACCTAAATTAGATGCGCTAAAAGGCAAAGCCTTTAAATCCCGTTCAATCTTCAGGGCTTTGTCGCCCTGAAACTCAACGATAGAACCTGTAACGGATTTCAATTGAAACTCTTGCTTGTTCAGCGTTAGTTTTTGTCCGAATATGGGAAGAACCCATAGATTCAGTAGTAAAATGAGTTTAAACTTGTTTGTCATAAATTCCGTTTACATCATTTCCATCCCTGTTAATTTTTTGACCTTGCAAAGAATTGACATTTTTTACTGTTAAATGCTTCATGATAATATTGATTTAATTAAGTCTATTTACTGCAAATGTCAGGGATCTTTCAGGATTGTGCAAACAGGTAAGTAACACACCTAAATGGTTAGAATTATTGAATATCAGATGTATATGCATGGAAAAAAACATTAAAAAGTTTATCTTTAATAATACCGTTACATTTCATCTGGTGTTTAACTCTCTAAAAGAGATTATTTACTAAGTTTGAAGCCGAAAAACAAAATTTTATGCGAGAATTAGATCTTCTTTATCCCACCTGCCCAATCCGTAATATTTTAAGTCGGATGAGTGACAAATGGTCCTTATTAATTCTTAGTACTTTAAGCAGAAATGGCGTCATGAGATATAAGGAATTGAATACAGCCATCCCTGATATTTCGCAGAAAATGCTTTCGAGTACGTTAAAACGCCTGGTGGAGGATAAACTGGTAAACCGGAAAATGTATAGCGAAATTCCGCCGCGTGTAGAATATTCTCTAACCAAAACCGGAAAGGAACTTATGCCATCAGTTGGGCTGATGATCACCTGGGCTCTGGAGCATTTTGAAGAAATTACTAAATAAATTTTGTGGAGAGTCTGATTAAGGATTTATAATCAAATCTTTAATTCATCATTCTGTATTCATTTGGTGAATATCCGACATGTTCCTTGAATAGGCGTGTGAAATGTTGAGGGTATTTGAATCCTAGTTCATAGGCTATTTCACTAACCGATTTGCTTGTGTCAAACAATTTCTTTTTGGCTTCATTCAATAACTTAAGTTGAATGGTTTCTTGTGCTGATTTACCTGTTTCTTTCTTAATTAAATCACCAAAATAGTTGGCCGACAGATGGAGCGCATCTCCAAAATAAGCCACAGAGGGCAATCCGATTTTTTGAGGTTTGTCCGATGAAAAATAGCCGTTGAGAAGTTCTTCAAACTTTTCTAAAATTCCCTTGTTGGCATGATCTCTTGTAATGAATTGGCGGTCATAAAAACGTTCGCAGTAATTCAGAAACAATTCAATGTTGGAAGCAATTAGTTTCTTGCTATGCTTATCAATATTTTGTTGTAATTCGAATTCTATTTTTGAAAAGCAGTCCATTACAATCTGCCTTTCGCGTTCAGACAAATGCAAGGCTTCGTTTGCATTGTAGCTGAAAAAGTTATACTCATCAATACTTTTGGCAAGAGAAGTCCCATGTATCAGGTCAGGATGAAACACCAGGGCATGTCCTTTGGGCTGATACACTTGTCCGTCAGTTTCAATAACCATCATTTGTCCGGGTGCAACAAAAACCAAAGTGCCTTCCTGATAGTCATAGTAATTACGGCCATATTTTAAATCTCCGCATTTTACATCTTTCAGAAAAATGCAATACATGCCAAAATTTATCCGAACATTCTTTTCACCACCCCACGATCTTGGATTCGCTTTTGAAAAATCGATTACGCTAACCAAAGGGTGCAACGTTTCGTGATTATTCAAGGCATTGTATTCAGTTATTGTATCAAATCTGAAAATCCGTTCCATATCTGTTGTAGTTTTTCTGAAGCAAATTTAATCATTCCATCATTGCTGTATCCATTCAAAAAGTACAATCAGTAAAAATGGTAGAGGATTCAGTAATCTGTATACCAATGCCTGAATGGCAAGTTCTTACATTTGTCGAATAAAAAAACAGTAAAAATGAGAAATGAGAATTACAATCAAAAATTCGCACGATTCGCCGGTGCTCGCTTAGATTGTAAAAAGTGTTCAAATCTGGTGTATGCTATCCTGCTATTAATGATCATCATTAGCCAGACTTCTTATGCCAAGACCAAAGAGAAACCTATAATTATTCGGGACCAAGGCAGCTTTGCTATTGGTGGAACCGTGATTACGAATCCCGGTACCTTCAATTCATACAATCAAACCCCGGAAGGACAAACTTTTCATGGGGATCATGCCTATGTTTTTTATCAAATTCCGGTGAAAGCCCGCAAATTTCCATTGGTGATGTGGCATGGTATAGGACAGTTCTCCAAGACATGGGAAACCACGCCCGACGGGAGGGAAGGATTTCAGAACATCTTTTTACGCCGCCGTTTTCCTGTTTATCTGATTGACCAACCCCGAAGAGGCGATGCCGGCCGCAGTACTGTAGCTGGCACCATTACTCCAACCCCCGACGAACAGGGATGGTTTGGTACTTTTCGTGTCGGTATATGGCCCAACTATTTTGAGGGAGTACAGTTTTCGCGCGACACAGCAACGCTTAACCAATATTTCCGCGCCATGACACCCAACATTGGGCCTATCGATATGAATGTCAACACTAAAGCAGTTTCGGCGCTGTTCAATAAAATTGGCCCGGCAATTCTTGTTACGCATTCACATTCAGGTGGTATGGGCTGGGCAACCGCTATCAAAAATCAAAATATAAAAGCCATCGTTTCTTACGAGCCGGGAAGTGGTTTCGTGTTTCCCGAAGGAGAAG
>CAYHQN010000245.1:0-3343 GCA_964358545.1 uncultured Tangfeifania sp.
ATTATAAATAGGGATTGAAATAAACGATTACTCGAATTATCCGGGAATTGCAAGCAGGATGGGTTTTATAAAGGATGATAAGAAAATTGACGAGAGCTTCTACAAAATAATAGAAATCAGACAATTAACAGACGAAACATTTTCATTGAAATTACCAAAGGCTCGTTTCCAGTTCAAGGCTGGCCAGCATATTTCATTACGGATTCACGGCAATCATCAAAGCAGGGAGTACTCGGTCTACAGTGGTACAAACGACGAATACCTCGAGGTTTTGGTGAAGGAGGTGGAGAACGGATATTTTACGCCCAGACTCCATAAACTAAAAGCCGGCGACCTGGTTGAAGTTCATGGCCCGTTCGGGAGATTTGGCATTGGGCCAAAAGCCGCTGAGACGGGAAAATTCGTATTTATTGCCAGCGGAACGGGTATCGCGCCATTCCGCAGCATGGTCCGCACCTATCCTGAACTGGATTACACCCTGATCCATGGTGTCCGCATGTCGAAGGAAGCATACGACAAAGATGAATATGCCGCCGACCGCTATGTTTTGTGTACGAGTAAAGACGCTGGCGGAAATTACCAGGGACGGCTGACAGGCTATTTAAAAAATTGCACATTTGCCAAAGAGACCCAGTTCTACCTATGCGGAAACAGCAACATGATTTTTGATGCTGTTGAAATCCTGAAAAAGAAAGGTTTTGAACGTGATCAGGTCCATTGTGAAGTTTACTTCTGATTAGAGTCTGTCTGTAAACGATAAAAAATTTCACGCAAAGAACGCAAAGAAAGACGCAAAGGTCGCAAAGAAATGAAATACCACCTGATAACATTGGGTTGCCAAATGAACCTGTCGGACAGTGAACGGGTCAGTGCAGTTTTGGAAGGGATGGGCTATATCCGTACTGATAACGAGGAGGAAGCCAATTTGCTCGGCATACTTGCGTGTTCCGTCAGGCAAAAACCCATTGACAAGATCTACAACAAGATCGCTCAATGGAACAGATGGAAAAACAAGCGAAACCTGATCACCTTTGTCTCTGGTTGTATTTTGCCTGCAGACAAGGAAAAATTCCTGAAGACATTTGACCTGATTTTTCTGATGAGCGAACTGGCCCAATTGCCCGCTATGATCCGTGAATACGGAATTGTTACTCCTGCCGGGTTGAAACAACCCAAACCGGTGATGCCAAAAAATGAGCACATCACGGAAATGTGGCACATCAAGCCCAAATATCAGTCGACCTACGAAGCATTCGTGCCTATCCAGAACGGATGCGATAAGTTCTGTACATTTTGCGCGGTTCCATATACCCGTGGCCGCGAAGTTTCACGACCATCCGCTGAAATTATTGATGAAGTGCAACACCTTGTCAATCAGGGTTACAAATCAATCACACTTTTGGGCCAGAATGTGAACTCTTACGGACTTGACAAAAACGGTGAGGAGATTAATTTTGCTGAACTTCTCAGACAGATTGGTGAATTTGGAAAAACTGGTTTTGGTGGGAGAATTACTGAACAATAAATCAAATTAACCAATTCGAAAAGAGGTGATCTTGAGCAATTATTTTGATTTTGATGAAAAATTTCTGAAGTTTTTAATCCGGTGAAAAGTCAGGTAGTTGGCATTGTGAAAGTTGTCAGCGCCTCCTAAATCATCATCGTAGGCTGTCCGTGACAAGAAAATGATATCCTTTCTGTCAAATTGCCAGTCAACATATTGAAAACCATGCTTGAGTACGTCGGGATGGTGGAGCAGTACTTTTTCGACGATCCAGTTTTTCAGATCAGCCGAACTTTTCAGTACCAGGGTATTGCGCACTTTTCCCGCAGGTAGTGAAGCAAACTCCTTAGTAATCATGTTGGCTATTGTCCAGTATCGTTTGGATGATTCGTCGTAGCGAATGGAAAATTTCCTGGCCCCGCCTATAAAATCCAAAAATCCTGTTGCCTGATCGAAGGAGGCTGTTTTTCCATCTTCACTGATCGTTACGATGGCAGCCATGTCACGGCCCTTTTCGGATGTTTCGACCCTGAGAAAATCTATCAGTTCCCCTTCAGGAGTTACCACCGCGTTTCCTTCGAGCCACCCTCCAAATTTTCCTTTAAGGTAAGTTGAGTCGCAGGACAGGTAGTTGGTGGTTGTCCAGCTTGCGGCTGCCAAAAGATTTGCATCAACCGGAGCTGAGATCACCATGGCGGAGTATCTGATTCCCCCGACCGTGGTAGAGGATCTGGCATTTTCGAAGGCCCGGCAGAGTCGTCCATGCCAGACGACCATCGGCATTGGGGCAGTGTGGTACTCCCCTTCCCGCAACAACCCGCAGCTACTGTCGTTTGGCTCGCTCCAGGTGATCCCGCCATCCAATGAACGACGCAGAATGATGTTGCCATGGTGTTTCCAGCACCCCATAAGGTAGAGTGCATGCTGATGCACAAACAAATTAGACCAAAACTGCCCCTTGATCTCAGCTACTTTTTTCCACGACTTTCCTTTGTCTGCTGATTTGAAAACAGCGGTCATGGCCTGCTGATATTCTGTACTCGCAGGACCAAAAAAATCATGGGATGCAACATAGTCTCCATTTGGAAGAATAGCGATACTGGGGGAGCCTATAAAAGTTTTGGTTGATGCAGGCAGGTAATCTACTACGATACCGGGGACCTTCGCTCTTTTTGCATAGAGGGGTGAAAGGATCAATACAAACAAAAAAACAAGAACCGTCAATTGTATCTTCATGGTAAAAAATATTTGACTCTTTCTTACTATCTCCGGCTAATCAGAATGGAGTTAGATGCCATATGCTCCATGCCCCATGCCCCCCTTCGACAAGGGGCAGTGCAGCTCAGTGTGCATTATCCATTTTCCCGTCTCCATTCTCCGGTTTCCGTCCTCCCTGCTCCATGCCCTCTGCCCTATGTCTTTACATTCGCTCCGGCACCTCTATCCCCAGTAACGAAAATCCGTTCTTGATCACGTTGCCAACCGTTTGGGCGACAACCAGCCTGAAGTCGCGGATGGCTAAGTCAGGTTCGTTCAGAATGGAGTGGTCATGGTAAAAGGAGTTGAACTCTTTTACCAATTCGTAGACATAGTTGGCCACAACAGCCGGACTATGGGCTTTCCCAGCCTCTTTGACAACCTCGGGGAAAAGAGAGATAATTTTCAGCAGACTACGCTCCTTGTCATTGAGTGAGGTTGTTTCTGCCTTTATCGGAATGGCAATTGCTGTTTCTTTTGCCTTTCGCAGGATGCTTTGAATCCGGGCATAGGTATATTGGATAAACGGTCCGGTGTTGCCGTTGAAGTCGATCGACTCTTCCGGATTGAAGGTCATCGTCT
>CAYHQN010000246.1:0-3320 GCA_964358545.1 uncultured Tangfeifania sp.
CCTGCCGGCCGTTGGATGCACGCCCGAAACTTGCGTTTGGGTTGCGTTTCTCCGGTTTCAACATGGATAAGAACACTCAGCACTTTTTGGTGGCCCGGATAACATCGGATTGCTCCTTGTGATCCTGAACTCCGACCCGTCCGTGGCGCAGATCTTGCGATCCGTTCGATTTGACCTCCAGCTTAATTAAAAACTTTTGGCCGCTTCCACCATTTTCGGGCGACCCTTTATGGCTGACCTGATGTGTCAAATATATAATGATGATTCCATTCCTGCTATTTTTTTCAGCAAATTATATGAACCATGTATCAACTTGAGTTATCAACAATTGTTAATAACCCTGTTATTTAGCCTTAAGACGGCAAAATGAATCAAACAGTTAAGATTTAGTAGGAAATTGATTATTAATTGGATTTATTTATGCCGATAATTTGATTAATTCGCAAGATAGAGAACGGATTTGTGCAAAAAAACAAACCCTACGAAGTCCATTTGTACAAACTGACACCAAACAACTGAAAATGAGACACCAATACAAACCGCTACTGTTACTCTCCCTGATGTTTTTCATGGTTGGATCACTCTTTTGCATGAACGACATTTTGTTACCCTCACTGATCACCCATTTCAAGCTGAATTATACCCGGGCAACGATGATTCAGTTTACCTTTTACCTGACCTACATCATTTTCCCAATTCCCATTGCCTGGATGATTCATCGGTTCGGTTATAAAATCAGTCTGCTGACAGCGGTGACTACTTGTGCTGTAGGGTGTGCGCTATTCTTTCCGGCAAAAGTTTTCGACTCCTATCCATTGGTACTGGCCGCCATTTTTGTCATTTCTACCGGATTAACCATTATTAATGTGGCAGCCAATCCTTTTGCTTCGATGCTCGGAGATCCGGAAGGGGCCCACCAGCGCATCAATTTCGTTCAGGTATTTTCCAGGGTTGGATATGCCGTAACTCCCGCAGTTGCTACATCACTAATATACAATCAGATTGGAGAAATTCGTTACCATTTCCCTTATCTTTTGCTTGCTGCTACTTTGCTGATGATTGCACTTCTGATGTTTTTGTCGAAACTGCCCTCCATGAAACCTGAGGAGGGCGACAAATTCAATCTCAAGGGAATCATAAGCGAAGGATATTCTCACAGGCACCTTTTCTTTGGCGTTTTTGCCATGTTCTTTTACATGGGAGCAGAAGCGTCCACCTGCGGTTTTTTTATTCCCTACCTGAAAACAGTGCTCGGATTTACAGATCAGAAGGCTGCCAGTTACCTTACCCTTTACTACATTTTTACTGCGGCAATGGGTATATTGGCTGTCGTAGCACTGAAATATGTCAAAGCACACAAGCTGGTCGGCTTTTTTGGTATCGGTATGATTCTGCTCTATCTGCTAGCCATCACATTCAATACCGGTTACAACGAGTTCATTTTGGCCGGACTCGGACTTTTTCTATCCATCATGTTCCCGACAATTTTCAGTCTGGCAATCGAAGATATTGGTTCATTTACAGGTAAAGGCTCAGCACTGCTAAATTTCGCCCTTATTGGAGGGTCAATCTTTCCACCAATACAAGGTATGATCGCCGATGCTCATGGCGTCCAGATTTCCTATGTAATTCCACTCTTTTGTTTTATGATGGTAACCATTTACGCATTCTACTTCACAAGAGAACCGTTGCTTAGGAGAAAGATGGCAAGAGTATAGTTATGGGATATGAGATATGAGTTATGAGATATGAGTTATATGAAAAAGAAAGATCCGATAAAAACATACGATGCCCGATGGGAAGTCAGTGATTTTAACGACAATGAAGTGTTGCGGCTGTTTGAGGCCACTTTTGGCTATGCGCGTTTAATTGAAGTAGATACCCTCGTTTTTGCGCGTGATGCCCGACTGGGATGTGCCCGGGTAATGGAAATTGGCATTGAGTCAGCTGTTAAAGCAGGATTTCGTGTGATAGCCTGCTTCGATCCTGTCAGCACTCCACTCTCCTACTTTATCGCCATGCTGACTGCAGGAAGCCATCCAAATACGATGGGACTTTCCATTACGGCCTCACACAATCCAAAGCAATATATTGGCATCAAATTTACCGTTCCCGGCGTTGAAGCCATCGGGTATGACTGCGGCCCACTGGGTGGGCTGACAAAAGTGAAGGAGCTCTACCACGACAACACCTATGTCCAGTCGTATGGCGGGGGCGGATCACTTCATATTATCGAACATCCCGCAGATGAGTACATCCGTTATACAATGAAACTGGCAGGTGTTAAGCCGAATAGTTTTCAGGGATTGAAGCTGGTACTGGATACATTTAACGGATCTGCAGGTCCGGAACTCTACCAGGCACTGACACGGTGCGGAGCAGAGATCTTTCCGATCAGACTGGTTCCCAACGGGGATTTTCCTACCGGATCGCCCAATCCGACAAGTCAGAACAAAATGGACCCGGCCATTCAGCTGGCAGTTCAAAAAAATGCAGATCTTGTTATAGGCATCGATGGTGATGGCGACAGGATTGTATTTGGTGACCAAAAAGGGATTTTCAGTGCCGGATTTGTCATGATCCCAATCCTGAAATCTATTCTTGAAAAAGGGCCCCGGGCAGTCAGACAAAAAATATTGTACGATCCCAAGGTAAATCCAATGGCATTGTCCAAATGGGCTGAACTCAATGCTGAACCCATCTTGTTCCGAAATGGTCATTCACAGATCAAAGGGCACATGAAAGAGATAGGTGCACTGGCAGGAGCAGAAGAATCTGGACATTTTTACCATAAACTCCCAATTGGTAACCTTCAGGTATCAGGAGAAAATTCGCTTTATACGATCCTGCTATTTCTACAGGCCATCCACAATCAAAAGGAGATCCTGCCTCAGGTTCGTACCATGCAGGATCAAATATATACTTCAGGGGAATTCAATTATCATTTTCCTGACGACAAGATTAGGGATTCTGCACTGCAGGCAATTATTCGTTTTTTTGAATCGCAAAAAGCGGAATTAGCGACGCGATCTGAAGACGGCATTGAACTGGAAGGTACGGTAGTTTACAAAGGTGTGTACAAACAAGATGGTCTTATCACCCTCGAAAAAGAGTGGTATTCGGCTTATGTGCGAACAGCAACGAATGAAAAAGGAATCATCAGGAGTTACATCTCAAGCGGCGATTCATCGTATGGAGAAAAAATAAAGTCAGGGATCATTCAACTACTTGCCAATGAATTTGGCGGAGTAGAAGTTGAGTGATGAGTTATAAGTTATAAGTTATAAGTTATAAGTTATAAGTTATAAGTTATAAGTTAT
>CAYHQN010000247.1:0-3319 GCA_964358545.1 uncultured Tangfeifania sp.
GGTTCATCCTGAATTCATAATACCACGGGACGTGCTGAAAGACTGGATTTCAAAAAATTTTCTGGCTGCGGTTTTCTTTAACGAGGAGACTGATATGGGATTGGTTAAAGTGGCCAGGCATTGTGGGGCGAAAACTATCGGGTATTATATCTGGGAATTGTTTGACCCACAGTATGTTCCAGGTTGTATGCTCTTATATGACAAGATTATTTGCCCTACGAAGGCCTGTTACGAAAAGTTCAAAAATCTCGGACTGAACAACATTGAGTATGTCCAGTGGGGGGTTGATTTAAATGTATTTAAACCCAAAGAACGGACAGGGAATAAGAGGGTGAAATTCTTTCATCCAGCCGGATGGGGAGGAATACATGCCCGCCGGGGGACACAATTTGTTATTGATGCATTTCAGAAGTTGAATGCCCCGAATACGGAGTTATTGATTCATACCCAGTACGGTTTTGGTGTGCAGGAGGACAAGAACATTAAAATTCTTTCTGGGACGGTGCCACGTGAAGAAATCGTTCGAATGTATCAGGAATCGGATGTGGCAGTGCTTCCTTCTAAATGGGAGGGGTTGGGATTAACGTTTCTTGAGTCTATTGGCTGTGGGCTGCCGATTATAACGGTTGATGCCCCGCCCATGAATGAATTTGTGCGTGACGGAAAAACGGGGTTCTTGTGCCGTGTTGCTGAACGAAAGCGTTATCAGGGAATTTTCGTTGATGGGGTTGATGTAGACATCGATGACATGGCAGAAAAGATGAAAATGTTGTTGGATACCAGCCTCCGATCCTTCATGCAGGAAAACGTTAAGGCTTTTGCCCCAGATTTTTCAATCATAAAGTTTAAAGAAAACATAAGAAATCTTTTTTTTGATGTAGTTAAACGGGTAGGCGAGAATAGTCGGGGCTATAAAAAAATACTCATTGTGGGTGTTCTTGATGTAGCAAGTTCCACAAATTTGTTTATGAAAAAAGGCTTCGAAAAACTAGGCTTGCTGGTTGATGGTTATAGCTATCGAACCCGCTTACAAGGGTTGGGAAGTCCGCAGGCTATGTGGGATGACTTTCGCCGATTTTTGGATGGTAAACGATACGAATTGATTGTGTTCTGCAAGGTCAATGGCTTGCATCCCGAACTAATTACCTATGCTGGACAACATGGCAAAACCTGGTATTGGTTTATGGATCACCTTGGCGTTGCCAGAGAAATCCATGCTGATGAATATGTGAAAAGAGCTGATTTTGCCAGCGCTACCTCTGGAGAGGTCTGTAATTGGTTTCGAGAGTTAAATTTAAAGACATTTCACCTCATTGAAGGGTTTGATCCAGAGACTTATTTCCACGAGGATATTCCAAAGATTTACGATGTATTGTTTGTTGGTAATGCTACTGAGAAGCGCATCAACGACTTAAGACTCCTTCGTAACGGCCAAACTTTGACAATATTTGGGAGTGGCTGGCCGCAGGATTTTAGTGCAAGACCTCCCATCTATAATGAAGAATTAAGAAAGGCGATATGCCAGTCCAAAATAGTAATAAACCTGGTGCACTCAAACATTTTTTCGGATCGTGTGATTTTAACAGCAGCTTCGGGTGGATTTGTATTATCTCAGTTTTGTCCTGATTTGGAGAGATTCTTTCATCGAAAGCATCATGTGGATTGGTTTCAAACGGTAAAGGAGGCACAACAACTTATTCGCTATTATTTAGAACATGACGCTGAGAGAGAAAATATTGCACAAAGAGGTATGAATTATGTTCGGCAGAAATATAATTGGGAGTCCGTGTGCAAAGATATTCTGCAAAAACTTGATGAATGTTCGACAAAGGAAATTGCCATACCTCAGGAAAAAGCAGGGGAGCGAGTGCTATTTGTTTCCTGGCATGGGTTGGGTGACAATGTCATGCTAATCCCAGCATTAAGAAAATATAAACAAAAAAATTCCAATTGTTATATTGGAGTAGCAGGCTTAGAACGGTTCGGCGAGACATTAGTACAACTTCTCTCTGGCCTATCCTTTGTTGATGAGGTGATACCATGCCTGCCCGATGCCTGGAATGATTTTCCAGATTATAAAACGGGTGTTGCTGCCGTAATCCAGAGGGCTAAAGCCATCGGCAAAGAAAAGGGCTTTTCTAAAGTAATCGTATTGCCTACAAATCGCCAGGAAGGGTATAAACTGCATAAGGTTTTTCGTTTTGCTGATGAAGTAGGCGTTCAATTTGATTATCTGGAGGACTTACAAACAGAACTGGCAGTTACAAAAGAGGCTGGAAAACTGGTAGAAGAATATATTAAGGATTACAGTAAACCCATAATGGTTCTCCATGCAAAAGCCGGGAACCAGCCTAAAACTCTGGCTGCCGAAGACGTCGAACGAATAATAAATCAGTACCAAGTCTATACCGTTTTTGAATTTGGTCGGCGAAGCACCAGTAGGTCTATCCTGGTGTCGGAAGATAATATGGAATTCTCAAAGGCATTAATAAAAAGAGCTGATATGGTTATTGCGATTGATTCGGTAGTAATGCATATTGCCGGTGCATTTCGTCGTCCTTTAATAGCAATATTTACAATTACTCCTGTTCATCAGGCAGTGCCACTGACCTACAGGGTGGATGTTTGTGGTGCGAATAATGATATGACCCAACTTGATCTATGGCCTGGCCTTAAAAAGGAAGTAGAAAAGAAGTATCCACGGGAAAAGAATTATGGTTTTGACCAACGATGGTATTATGAGGGGGGAAGTAGCTGCTATATGGGCTATTGGTGGGGAGAACGGGGTGGTATGGGTTTGAGAATCATCGATCGCATGAACAGGATTATCGCTACACGTCCCGATATGTTTGAGAACTGCAAGGTAATTGATGTGGGATGTGCAGCAGGGTATTATGTCAAAGTTATGAGAGATAAAGGTATAGAGGCTTTTGGTTGCGACCCTTCAGAATGGATAGTAAACCGTGAAGAAACCCTAATGACTCAGTACAAAGAATATTTAAAAGTTGGCTGTGCACGCCGTATTCCTTTTTCTGGAAATTATGAAACAGTTCTTTTAATGGATATACTCGAACATCTTTCTGATACAGAGTATAGCGACTTTCTTTCGGAAATAAAACGGTTGAATGTGAAGTTCATGATTGTAAAGGTTCCTACAGAAGACAGATCAGATGCTTTCAACGATCCAACGCATGTGTTGATCAAGTCTAAGGATTGGTGGTTCAAAGAATTTAGAAATATGAACTTCAATTTTGTTGGAGAGTTAGATGACTCGGGATCCCCAATTTGGTTTTTCCAAAGAACTGAGCAAAAAGATTCT
>CAYHQN010000248.1:0-3302 GCA_964358545.1 uncultured Tangfeifania sp.
GGAGAACATCTTGATCTCTGGACAAAGGTTGGGATTTTAAATCCGGGAAATGATACTGCCTATTTTACTGTTGAAGCCTTTGATTCCAGCAACAACTCACTTGGGATAATTTATAATCAAAGGCTTTTCCCCGGTGCAACCTATTTCCTCAGCACGGAAAAAGCAAATATAGTTGATAGAGTTATCTCTTCGAATACCGCCTTCCTGAAAGCCACCTCCGATCAGCCAGTGAGCGGTTATGAGATAATAGGCGTTGTGGATGGTAAAGGCCTAATGGCAGCCCTTGGAATCCCTGAAGAAGACCATGATACAGTGGGGGTTGAGGTAACGGGTTCAAATGACGGAGAGGTGCTTAATGCCTATTCGATGGTGAGGATGAGAGATGGAGGTGTTAAATCAACGAATGGTAGTTTTGGAGATATAAAAGTGGCAAAAAGGGTATTAATAGCAAAAGACGAAAAAAATGTATCCATTACTTCTAAATCTCCCTTTCCCGGTGATAAAATTACTTCTTCATTTGCCGCTGATTACTCTGTCCCTGCTCCTGCCGCCGGCGATGAAGCATCCGAAATTGCATGGGCAAAGGCCCGTAAAGAATGGCTGCTTAAGCGCATGGCAACCGATCCTCAGGCGGTTGTTGATGAGGCGTTTTCAAAGGTTGAACTCATGAAAATGCCTGAATATATGCAGCCATATTTGGAAAAAAGAAAAACGGTTAAAGGTACGTTGGAGATTATGATTATGGATAACTTTGAAGAAGGAATCTCCAAAACCTTGTATTATCTGAAAACCAGGGAGGGGGAACGGTACGCACTACACTTCGCCGGTAAATTGCCACACCTTCGGAGTGGTTTAAGAATAAGGATAAGAAATGGTATAATACTCGATAAACATATAGCCGTTCCCGCGCCCACAGATAAAAATCTGCAAGCACATTCCCGAACTCCGCGTTTGGAATACGCTATCGGCGCTGTCGGCCAAAGAAAAGTGGCGGTGATATTATTTAATTTTCAAGATAATACAGATGAGCCTTTCACAAAAGAAGAAGTCCGGGAAAAAGTTTTTGATGATGTAAATGATTTTTATAAAGAAATATCTTTCAATAAATTAAGCATTTCCGGCTATAACAGTTCCAACGGGGAAAAAGACATATACGGATGGTATACAATTCCAATCCCAAGCAATGCTCCCGGTTGCGAGAATTATTTATGGGCTGACGCGGCAAAAATATTGGCCACGAAAAACGATAATTTCAAGGAAAATAATTATTCAAATATAATGTACTTTTTCCCGCGCAACGACAATTGTTTGTGGGGCGGTTATGCGGATATAGGCAGTTTAACTTCAAACGACAACTGGACTTATGAGAGCTGGATTAATGGTAATACGAGCTCCTACGCAATAGCCCACGAATTGGGGCACAATTTTGGAGCTTATCACGCTTCATGCTATACCTGCTATGATGAAAATAAAAATACGGTGTCCATAAGCAATGTTTGCACTGCATCAGAATACGGCGACATGTTTGATTTAATGGGATCAGAAAACAGACATATGAGTTCTTTCAATAAAACGCAATTGGGATGGCCTGATTCGCAAAACATCCAGAATGTTGAAAAGGACGGAACATTCACGCTTTTTCCGATTGAAAAAAAATCTTCGGGCATTCAGGCGATAAAAATACCGCGCGGAACCTATTCGGAATCCGCCGACTATGACGACTATTATTTTCTGGAATACCGCCGGCCTTACGGATACGACAACTTTGCGGAAGATGACCCTGTGGTAAACGGAATTTCCATACGATTAGTCAAATCTTATATTCCCATAGAAAACGAATATACTTATCTTATTGATACTACGCCCGGATCAAATCCCAATGATTATTCTAATGATAACGATTGCATAGACTCTGCGCTCCTGGCCGGAGAAACATTCAAAGACGATATCGCGAATATAGAAATAAAAACAATAAGCGTTTCCGATGAAAGCGCCGAAGTTGAAATTAAAACAAATTACGTAAAAATTTGCAGACGGGGAATCCCGAGCATTTCAATTTATCCGTCTCGGCAAGAGGCGCGGGCCGGCGATACCGCGAAATACGCGATAACGCTCACCAATAACGACAGTCCGACAAATTGCGAGAGTTCCACTTTCAATATCATACCAACGCTTCCCGATAATTTATCGCAATCCCCTTCTTCTTCCAAGATAACCTTAAATCCGAATGAAACGAAAACGCAAACTTTCACCATCGCAACAAACGCAACAGAAACAAAGGGCGGCGTTTATGAATTTATAGAAACCGCGGTTAATGAATCGGCCACGGAATACCGGCAATCAGCGAAAGCCGAACTTCGCATTTTTCTCAATATTCCCAAAACACCCGCCAATTTTAAAGCAAAAACAGGAGAATGTGGCAGTAAATCCATAGAATTAACATGGAATGACGTTGAAAACGAATCTTACTATGAGCTAAATAAACAGGGTTTTAATATTGACAAAACAATTACCCTTCCCCAAAATACAACATCCTATACCGATAGAGATGTAAAAGCTGGATATGGCTATTACTATGAATTAAAAGCGTGCAACAGCAGCGGTTGCTCTGATGCCGTCTCTACAGATAGGATTAAAGCCCCATCGGAGTGCGAAACTTTCAAAACTTTAATCATTGAACGAAAAGGCAACGGCTTTGGAAAAATTACGATAATCAATAAAACAGATAATAACGAAAAAAATATCTGCGACCTTTCCTCTGAAGA
This sequence comes from uncultured Tangfeifania sp., assembly GCA_964358545.1. Classification (GTDB taxonomy): domain Bacteria; phylum Bacteroidota; class Bacteroidia; order Bacteroidales; family Prolixibacteraceae; genus CAINVV01. Next base: position 2,766 of record CAYHQN010000248.1, read on the forward strand.
CAATAATAAGTGCGAATATCAATATCCGGAAAAAAGCAAAATAAAATTGCAGGCGCAAAATTCATCCGGCAGCGTATTTAAACAATGGATTGACGGCTGTTCCGGAACTTCAAAAATATGCAATATTACTCTAACATCCGATACAACAGTTATGGCTGAATTCGCCGCAAAAAACAAATAATAGCAGAATAAAAAAGGTCAAATTGAAAGTTTCTGAATGGTTATTAAAAAATAAATAAAAGGGACGATTTTCGGGACATTCCAGGGACACCATATTTAATTATGGGCTTTGTTTTAAAAGTAGTTAAAGGGCTGGCAAGGTTGGGTTTCAGATGGATCAACAGCAGGTACTACAGGACAATGCTTGGCTGTAAAGGCCATAGAGATTACGTTGGAAAACTGGTAAAAATGGCAAATTGTATACATAGCAAGATGGGTTTAATAATAGTAAAAGAGTTAGAACTAAAAGATGCTTATTTTTAACATTCACTACGTACGTAGATACCCATGTTAAACCAATCGTCTCGCTTGATTAAA
>CAYHQN010000249.1:0-3298 GCA_964358545.1 uncultured Tangfeifania sp.
ATGCCTCAAGCTCTAAGGAAAGTTTTACCCTTTTGGAAACTTCCGGATTCAGCTTAAAACGATAATTAAGGGTTAGAACCATTGAGGAGTAAATTCCTAGTATTAATAGTAATGCAGTTTCCCAACCCACCAGTATTCCGTTTAGTGAAAAGTAAAGAAGAGAGAGCGAACCTATGATAAGTGTTTTGACACAAGCCCCCTCCACAATAGAAGGAACAGGCTCCTTTATGGTAGGTGGTTCCAAGTAGCCCGTTATCCATGTGAGATCAGGTTCGGGAGTGGTTGGTGAAATTCCAATTTTTCCTTGCGGGTCAATTTTCGTCTGATTTATGGGTAAAGGAGGAATTTGAGATATATCAGAAGAATAGATAATATTCCGAAACATTTGGATAATGGATTGGAGATTGCCGTCTTTAATATTTTCCAACGATTTCAGTATAGCAGAGGATTCAGGGTATTCGATATCATCCCGCCTGAAAAGAAGATGGTCGTCACCAGCGTTAACTTGGCTGCGTAATCCTGAATCGATGCTTAAGGCTAAAAGAGAAATATAAATAGACCATGCGGAGAAGTTATCAAGGAAAGGCCCGAAATCAAGCTGAGTCCTGCACGGATGTTGGTAGTTTCTGTGCCCAAGCTCGTTGCTTGTCATCTTTTCAAGTCCAGGAACATACATGCCATCATAGTCAACAAGCTTGAAACATCCATTCACGACCAGGAGGTTGCCATGTTGCATATCTCCATGTGCAATATTGAACTGCCTAAGCTCGCAAACGAGTTGTAAATATTTCTGTGCCAGTGATCGGATCTCCTGAGGTTTGTTAAGGTTTCGCTCAATAAATCTATTCAGGGTGTCACCTTGAACCCATTCCATTTTAAGAATTGGGTACCATTTCCCTTTGACTTTGACGCCCTGCTTAAGAAAATCAAAACCAACCATACATGCTAATTGCTTTTGTTTCAGGTATTGGCTGATCTTATCATAACGAAGTTCCTGATCAGGGTGATATGTCGAAAAGCAACGGACAGCCCACTTATTACTACCATTGGTCATAGGAAAGACTACAGCAAAGTTTCCTGAGAAGGGCTTTGGAAGCCCAAACCTGTCTGGCTCAGGTAACGCCTGATGTAAGTCAGAATCGCAAAAGCAGGACTTTGGGTTCTGGATTGCGTCTTGATAATCTGTCGACGTAGGCATTGCCATAGAAACAACTTTATTTGGCTATTTCAATGTGAATCAACGTGACATCATCATTTTTAATCTTATTCAATCTCCTCAAATATTCGATCCAACACTCAAATTTCATCTCTTTATTATCGTTAATAAATGGATAGGATTCCCATGGAGACTTGTCAGCTTCTTTTTCCTTTAAAAACCAGCAAGCCAATGCATCAGTCATAAGATAAAAGCTATCATGTGAACACCATTCCCCAGATAGCACACTACTTAACTCGCTTAAATCCTTATTATTTAAAGGATTGCTGGAAATGAGGGAAGGATTATTGTTAAAGCCGGATGAGTTTTCAATTGGGAAACTTCGTACGAGCTTTTTGGTCCGAATATGAAAAAGGCAACTATCACCTACAGCCAAGGCGTGCCAATCACCTCCTTCAGATCTCTCTGAATCAGAAAGAACTAACCGCAGTAAGGTAGAAAAACTTCCGGCCTTAAAACCTGGCTCCTCATACCAACGTATTGGGTTGTTATGTTTTTCCCTCTCAGCGAGATAATTCTCCATCCAAGAGAACCATGCCTTAGAAGCTTTTTCTACAAGAAGTTCTATATCGGGTGAACTGTTTTTTGATCTACAAGCTGTTTTAATAAGAATTTCTGCCCATTTTCCGCTTAAAATACCTTCTGTTGCCCCATCAGCGACGCCAACAACAGACAGGTTCTGATCGGATAGTTCGTAGGCATCTTGCCCGGATTTCATAAATGCATGAAATGACTGGTCTTCACATTCCTCAAAAGTGTTTCCTGCCTTTTGGAGACGGAAAGGTCTGATAATTAACTTCACTAACCACCCCATTATCTGTTCATATCATCAGTCGCTACGTGTCTTGTGCCAATGTCAAGCACTTGAATAATAAGCACCGCATCAGCGTTAAAAACGAACCCTTTTGATCCGGGCAGTAGGTCAAATGAGAAATTTCTAGCCACTTCAATCATTTTAGGGGTAAGCTCACTTGAGTTGTCAAAAAGCATTTTGGCATACATATCCGGCAAGGTGCTATTAGAATTTGGAAAAGCTATAGATGGTACCGACGCCGATGAGATGTGGCAATTGAAAAGAAGTACATTTCCATCAGTGGAGCTGATAGATGTTAGCTCACGCATCACATTCGTAGGGTCTCCATCAGTTGACTCGCCATCAGTAAAGTGGATTACAATAGGAGGGAAGCAGTTTGGATATGTAGACACAAATCCCTTGACAATATTTATTGCCTTACTAAATGCACTGCACATCGGTGTACCGTTATTAGCAACAGCTTCAAACCAGACAGGAAATTTTACGCTCTCATCTACAAGGCCACCAGCACCATCATCAACCTTTCTAGTCCTATCTTCAATACGCGCGGGGTATTCAGCAACCTGGCTTATAGGAACAATTTCTTTCCCAATTAAAGAACCACTAAAAGCAGGACCAACGCTCGCTCCATAACCAATTGCCCCAATGTGAAAGTAGTCTCTTATCCCTTCAGCCCTGGCGCATCGGATAGACAGATTACGTAAAAGGTTATTGATCGCATCTGCGACGCTATCCGCCTTCTTTTTACCTGCTGAAGCACCGCCTAAAGGGTCTCCCATTGAACCAGACTGGTCGAGTACGAATAAAAAACAAGTGGGATTTTGCCTGTCGATAGCAGATGAATACGTCATACTTTACCTCCTTTTTATTAGAATTAATTCATTTTAAAATCGGCTAATGAGTGAAACGATCCAGTCATAGAAACAGTTGCAACCCGGAAAGATTAACCGAAGACATAGTCGCTTAATGATTAGTGGCCCATGAACAAAAAACCCCGTACTCTTTTCGAGACACGGGGTCTGGGATCAATGCCACCATACTCGCCTCATTGGGTTCATGGTGCTGACGGCCAAGATTATCTGGAACCTTTAGTTCTTTCGCACATATTTTCCGAATTTGTCAAGATTTTCCGGTCAGCAGCATTTGCGCCTTTCATCCAGCATTCAATAAAATGCTCCGGACATCCAAAATCAACACTTGTATTTGAAGCTGGGTTCTGGTCGTACTCGTTCTTCATGTCCCGGCGACTATGAATTCAGCTCTATTTC
>CAYHQN010000250.1:0-3267 GCA_964358545.1 uncultured Tangfeifania sp.
TCGAATGATTCCAGGGCTTTGCGTTCCCAATCATCGGCTTTATTTGCCGGCCGTATAGGTTTTAAACTGGTGATATGAAATTGCAGGTCGTTTTCTGCCTTGTTAATCTCAGCATTTTGCCTTGTCATGTAGGCCGGATTAATTTTTGTAAGTTTCAGCCCTTCTACTGTAGTAACATCCCGAAGCGAATCTATTAAATAGGTATTGGGCTGGGTTTGTTTAGTCACCGGTACATATACGCCCCCATGTGCAGAATTCCATGAGCGTGCAACCAAAATCTGTCCAAAAAATGATTGGGCTTTATTTTTAGCTATTTTTAAAGTATCCGATGTGATAATGTAATAATTCCATGAGAATGAAATAGCTATAAGGAGTATCCAAATCATTGAAATCCAATTCTTTCTCAAAGATTGTTTCATATGATTATAATTTTGTTTTTTATCTGCCATATGGAACTCCCAATAATCATCCTCCTGTGTGAAAAAGAATTTCTCATGGTCGTTTCATTTTTTATTTTTTTAAATATTTCTGCATTAACTCCATAAATTCGTCTTTCTTAATGGGTTTAGATATATAATCGTTGCATCCGGCATCCATTGCTTTTTCCCGGTCACCGGTTAGCCCAAAAGCTGTTTGTGCAATAATGATCACCTCTTTGTTGAATTGCCTGATTTGCCTGGTAGCTTCATATCCATTCATCTCCGGCATTTGAATATCCATCAGGACTAAAACAATATCAGGATTTTCGCGGCAAGCCTTAACAGCTTCAAGCCCGTTACTTACCATTAAAACTTCTTTGCTAAATTTCCGGACAATTAATGTCACGAATTTTGCCGACGATTGGTCGTCTTCGACAATTAATATTTTGAGCCCCGAACCTTCGGGATTAACTTCATTCTCTGCTCCTTCAGCCGAAACTACATTTTTTACATCATTTTTTTCTTCCGGTTCAACAATGTAAGGAATGGTGAAATAAAATACCGAGCCTTTTCCTTCTTCGCTTTCTACCCAAATTTTACCGCCCAGCATTTTCACATAAGCTGTCGAAATGGAGAGGCCTATTCCTGAGCCTTCAAATTGCCTGGTATTTGAAACATCAGCCTGCATGAACCGTTCAAATATAACCTGTTGTTTGTTTTCGGAAATGCCAATACCGGTATCTTTTACGAAGAACCGTAGGGACAAGGCATGCCTTGTCTCTACAAGATCGCACCCAAATTCTATTGATCCTTCTTTGGTGAATTTTATAGCATTGCCGATCAAAATAGAAAGTATGGTTTTTAGTTTGATGCGATCTGTGAAAATGCAATCCAAGCTATCGGGTAAATCATTATTGATGGTGAATTCCAGCCCCCGGCTTTCAGCATCGGTTTTAAAGTGGTCGAACAGTTCATCGGTCAGACTTTTGATATTGGTTTCAGATGCTGTCAGTTTCATTTGTCCCGCCTGAATCTGTGATATTTCAACAATGTTGTTGATGGTATTCATAAGACGGTAGGCACTTTTATTGATGAGGTCAATATACTCGTCTCTTTCACTGTTTGTCAGGTCACTGTCTTGTATTATCGACAGAAATCCGAGTATGCCGTTGAACGGGGTTCGTATTTCGTGTGAAATGTTATTCAGAAAAGCTGTTTTGAGTTTGTCGCTTTCTTCGGCGCGTTCTTTGGCCTCAATTAATTCTTGCTCCTCTTGTTTGCGTTCAGTAATATCAATGCAGGTACCCACCCATTCCCTCACTGTACCATCGGCATTGAATAGTGGAATGCCCCGCACCATAAAATACCTGTATACTCCATCGGCACGTCGTATGCGGTATTCCGTTTCATATTTGCATTTTTGAGCGATGGCATTGACCCATACCTTATAGGTGTGTTCGCGGTCGTCAGGGTGTAAGGAATCTAACCATTTCCACCCTTTTACTTCTTCCATTCTTTGCCCGCTGTATTGCCTCCACAAAGGCATGTCTTCTACTAATCCATCGGGTGGTATTGACCAGCCTATTTGACCTGTAACTTCTAAAGAAAACCGATAGCGTTCTTCGCTTGACCTTAAAATCTCCTCAGCCCGTTTGCGTTCGGTGATATCACGATAATTCCCCAAAAGTCCCCGGATATCGGGATCCAGCAAGAGATTAACCACAGTAAATTCTATCCATTTATAGCTACCGTCCTTACACCGGTAGCGACATTCCGTTGTGCCAGTAGCGTTAGATTCGCTCAGGAGAGCGCGAAATATTTTCTGTGTGGAATCCAGATCCCCGGGATGCACATTTTTCCACACACTTTCACCAACAAGCTCTTCAGGTCTCCAGCCAAACCATTTCTCAATGTTCGGGCTTTTGTACCTGTTGATTCCGTCCCGATCAATAATGACGATCACATCGCCGATATTTGCAACCATTTTAGCCTGTATTGCTTCACTTTTCCTCAACGCTTCCTCAGCCTGCTTGCGTTCGGTGATATCTTGTAATATGCAGTGTGTTTGCTTAAATTCTCCGTTCAAATCATAACCAATCTTCCCTTCGAAAGCAATAAATAATTTATTGCCATTTTTATGAACCATCTCAAATTCACTATGAATCTTGCCTTGTGCTTTGAAAATTGGGAATCGCTCGCGGAAGCCATCCTGATAAGCAGGTGAAAGAAAGTCACCAAACCACTTTCCAATTACTTCCTCACGGATATAGCCGAGAGTATCTAACCAATGCTGATTTACTTCAATAAAATTGCCATCAAAGTCAAGCGACTGATAACCAAGCGGAACTTTATTAAATAATAATTGAAATCGCTCCTCGTTTTTCTGCAACAACTCTGTTGCTTTCTCCCGCTCGGCAATCTGCATTTTCAGTTGTAAATTGTTGTAAGCCTTTTCAGAAAGTTCGTTGGCAAATGCAAAAAGCATTTTGGCCATTTTGTTAAACTGCCCAACCGACATAACTGGGACTTCGTTGAGCGCCTCCATAAATTCGGCTCGGTTTACCCCAATTTCATCGGCATACTGAATCATTCGCGGTTCATCTACTTCTTCATTCCGCACCTGCCCGATTAGCCAATTGGCAATATGTTTACCTCCAACTGTAATGCTTGCACCCGCATCCCATAAACCGCCGCTCAGACATAGCTGAACGATTGGGCCGGAAGAATTCTGCTTACCAATGGCTGCATCAGATTTAAAACAGTTTTCACGTCCTTTCCCGGTTTTACGGATGATGTCCTGTTTTCCTCGGTTTTTTCGGGTTAAAAAATTTGGTATTGAAAGACAATT
>CAYHQN010000251.1:0-3200 GCA_964358545.1 uncultured Tangfeifania sp.
GTATATGGCCTTTTGTAGGCGGATTCTGGGTGCTGCTGCTCTCGAAATTAAAACGCAAAAAACTTGCATGGCAGGAACTCGTCAGGTTTGCGGAGGCAAACCGGGTGAACGGATGGGATTTCAACGAATGGCTACACGGAAAGACGGGCGAGGCCAGAGGCATGGGCGGCCAATCATGGAACGCCGCCATGTTCATCCTGGCGTATCATGCGCTAAAAGATGACGTTCAACTGTTTTTGTAAGGAAGACACAAACCCAAACAAGTTGGAAATGTAAAGCAAGAAACATTTTCGGTAGGTCAACCGTCCACGGTTGACATATAGGATTTTTTTCCTTATTCCTCCAGAATCTCAATATTGGCGTATTGAACGCACTTCAATATTCGGCGGTCTAACAACCAAGCTCACCTGCACCGCTTTTTGGCGTCAGGTGCAGCGGATGGTTAGGAGGATTTATTTATTTTGTTTTAAACGACACACCCTATCAGGTAGTAAGAAATTCAAATTGCTTTGCGATTAATTCTATCTATGATGTCTGTGAAAATTCACAAAATATGTGGTTACCACTGTTTATTGAAAACTGTAGTAATAAACTGGTTCGGTGGCTTCTTCACGCCGAGCTTCGATCCGGGGCATCTGGGATGCGGTAGTTGAAATTACACTTAACTTGCCGTTTTTCGTTTCGGTCACAAAAGCTAATATAGCGGTTTCATCAATATTTTTTAGATTACTTTCGTACTCCATCATTACCTCCTCCTAAGTTATGAGTTTCAACCCCGTTTGCGCTTCAATCTGATTTTTCACACCCATCATATCAATTTCGTGTTTACATATACACTCAATTTTACCATTTTTAGGGAACGGTTTATAACCCGCTTTCTTCGCTTGCTCATCAAGTAGCGGGTTTGGCTTAGTTTTCGCGTAAATCTTATGGATCTCTCCACAGTGGGGGCAGGTCTGTTCAAGGTTGAAAATATCTATTTTTTGAGGCGGGAAAGAGACGGGCAAGGGAGAAGTTGCTTGAGTTGCATTCCGAAATATCCTGCTATCTGCCGTCAAGAAAACTTTAAAAATTGAGGTTGAATCGCAAAGCAACCTAAGAACGACGTGGATTCTATAGACGATATTTGATAGTTTAGGATCATCATCAATCCTCTGAATTTTCAGGAGTGGTTCCAAATCCTCAATTTTGATTGATCTGCCATGGGAACGCCAGCGAGCATGATTGATAAGTTGCGCGACAACTTCCTTTGCGCGTGCCTCCTTCATCTCTTGGGTGACTGTGAGCTGCCGTTTTTCGGTTTTCTCCCATTCTGAGAATTTATATTTTGGAAGCCACCCAACAACAAGATCCTCGGCAAATCTCAGCGAATGGAGGACGCCGCTTAACTCTCCAGGAGTAATTTGTGCAATGACGGTGGCATCAAATGGGTTAAGAGTGCCATTTATCCCGGCTTCCTTTCGTTTCTCCTCGACCCACTCTACGTAGTCAAATGCCGAGATAACTGACCTTCCCAGTCTCACCTGTGCGTCGATTGGGCCAAGACTTCCAGTCTCAGTCATTAGAATTTCATTGCCTGAAAGTGCCAAGATTGTGCCAGCACTTTTTGCCTCGCCTGCAATAACAAACGAGACATGGTTCGATTTTTTGTGGAGGAAGCGGACAATTTCTTCAACTGTTTCACCACTACCACCCGGGGTCTGCAGGAAGATATCAATTTTGTCAAGGTTGCGCCCATTTAGGAAGTCGTGAATTATATAATAGTCTGACATCATTAGCTGCGTATCTGGGATAGGCTTCTCTATGGCGGAGTAATAAATGAATAGATAGGTACCCCTATACTTATTGTATTCATTTATTAGCCGATCCAACTCTGCCTGAAGGTCTAATGGTCCCATCTTTTTGTTGATATATTCATTGAATAATCCCATTACTGACACTCTTTCTCTTAATCGGTTTGGGTAATTGTGCTCACTGAGAGCAGTTTCATATTTTTGTTCCTAACTATGTTATTAACAAGTTTTCTCTACTCTGACAAATATTACAGCATAAATCAAGGGGAAATTATCACAAAGGTTGACATACAATATTATCGCACCTATAATTCTAACGTGTTAACATTACAAATTGAGTGATAACAAGAAAACAGGATAAGTATTCATGCTCAATATCCCTGCCGCTTTATTCACTAAATATAGCATACTGTTGAATAAAATAAAAGATCCGGTTTCCGTTCATAATAATTGCAAGAACAGGTTGAGATATTACCTTAATTTCTGCCATGAAAACTGTCATGGGTATGCTTAAACATTTCATGATCAAATTGCATGAAAAACATCAATCTCCTGCGATGCAAGAGGCGTTGGCACAGGCAGTGTCCCTTTATTAGGCGAGGCTGCAAGCCGCCCCTCACCTTCCGGTAAAGCCTTCAGCGGCAGGTTCTACCCATAGGTGTTAAGTTAAACCCTATTCACATCGTTACCAAACACCAGACCGGGAACGAGAAAAAGTAGCGTAGGTTGGGTTGAACGCCAGTGAAACCCAACACTAACCGTAAAGAGACGATCAGCGCCCTTTTCTTGTCGCAAATTTTGAATTTGAGCATTTCTAAATTCTGGTTGTTGTTCTGCAAAATAATCGCCTGCTGAAAGCCCAGGATTTTTGCTCTAAACTCTGATTTGGGCGAGGTGGCTAACGACAAAGCTCACCTGCCGCTATGGAGCGCGGCGGAATAGCGGTCAGGTGAAGCGTCTTGTTAGGCAACTTCTCCGATTATCTATAAACATTCAGGTAAAAGCTGCGCACAATGAATTACAGCCAAAACATCTATTTGGTCCGGTTTTATCCGATAAATAATTCTATAAGGATTTTGTATTATTTCACGAATATCATCGGCTTCGTATTCTGGCACACTACGTCCTGACATTGGAAAAATTGCAATCTGTTCTGACCGTCTTGTTACGATATCTATCACTCGTTTGGCATATATAGGTGAATCATGTGCAATATACTCATAAATATCTACAAGATGTGCTATTGCATTCTCTGTCCAGTGAACTCTCACTTTGGCAACCCAAATTTAGCACGGACTTCCTTGACATCTGTGGTTCGACCAGCTTTGCTATCTTCAAGCCCAGCCTCGATGGACTGTCGAACATAAATCTTGTACATTAAATCATCCCATGTTGCGTTTTCTGGCA
>CAYHQN010000252.1:0-3198 GCA_964358545.1 uncultured Tangfeifania sp.
GTCTTTGTCTATGGTTGCCATCCACTTGTCATCCACCACCAGCGATTTAATCTCGTCTTCTGTAAGCGTGGGGTATTTGGCATAGAGCTTTTTATCCAGTTCAGCAGTGGCTTCTTTGATTTTCTTGTTGGTTTCCGCCTGCTGTTCAAGAAGGTCAAGGTAAGTCTTTAAAACCTTTATCTCTTCCTTCGAGTCGGCATCGCCTTTGATCTCTTTCAGCCGGTTCTGCACATTGGCCTTGTTTACCTTGTCCAGTTCAGCAAAAAAGCCCTCTTCGCCGCTATGCTCTTCTTCCAATTCAGTAAGCTGTCCGGCAATGGTCTCGCTTTCGGATTCCAAGACTTCAATGGCCTGTTTCTCCTTGAGGAAGAAGCGGTTTATTACAAGTTCCTTAGGCACAAGATCGCATGTCCAGCCCTTGTCCACCATTTTCTTTTGCTTGTTCTCGACCAGTATGCGGTAGGTCTCGGACTTCCAGCCGTCAGCGGCAATCAGGTAGCAGTCATCCTGCATCACCTCGGCCCAGTAGTCCATCAGGTGCTGATACACATCGTATTTATCGGTCAGGTTCTTGCCGGTGTAGTGCGCCAACAGATTTTCGGAAAGGTTGAATATCACCTCTTTGGGGTGCAGGCCCGCTTTCAGCTCTTTCAGATAAGCAGTGCTCTTCTTTTTCCATTTGGCAAAAAGCGCATTCATCTCTTTGGTAAAGGTTTCAAACTCAGGGTGCTGAAAGATTGTCTGCTTGATCTCTTCTTTTCCCACCTTCAAATGGCAATACTTTGGCCTTTTGCTTTTTCCAAAGAGAGAGGATTTCAGGGTCGGGTAGACCGTCCAGTAGTTTTCCAGCGCCTCAATATCAGAATTGGGAATGTCCCCGTGCAGATGGGCTTCGATATCCTGAATATCCTCTGATTCCTGACTGTCGATATAACGTGGGATGTTCAGGTTGTATTCGTTTTTTTCAATCTCGGCGAATGGGATCATTTTTGAGTACTTATTAATCTCGGTCTGCTTATTGAAGACATCGACAATCTTGTGAATGTCCATACTGCGGAGCCGGTTTTTATTGCCGTCTTTCATAAAACCTTTACCAGCGTCTATCATGAAAATGCCTTTGCGGTTATGGGCATTTTCTTTATCAAGCACAATAATGCAGGCTGGGATGCCCGTACCGTAAAAGAGGTTGGCAGGCAGGCCGATGATTCCCTTGATGTAACCCTTGCGGATAATATTCTTGCGGATCTCCGCTTCCGCGTTGCCTCTGAACAAAACCCCGTGGGGAAGAATGCAGGCGCCTTTGCCTTTGCTTTTCAGTGTCCGGATAATATGAAGCAGGTAGGCGTAATCCCCGTTTTTCGCTGGGGGAATGCCATACTCTTTAAACCGGCCGTAAATGTCACCAACAACATCAACGCCATTGTCCCAGCGTTTATCACTGAACGGAGGATTGGCAACAACATAGTCGTAGGTTTTAAGCGCGCCATGCTCATTCAGAAAAAGCGGGTTTGCCAGGGTGTTGCCCTGTTTGATTTCTGCAGTAGGATTATTATGCAGAATCATATTCATGCGGGCCAGGCCAGCAGTGGCTGAGTCTTTCTCCTGCCCGTAAAGAGTAATGCTCATTCCTGCGTCATCCGCTACCTTCAGGAGCAATGAACCGGACCCGCAGGTGGGGTCGTGAGCAGTTGTTTGTGCTCTGGCGTTGGCAGGATTAATCCCGATAATCTTTGCCATAATGCGGCTGACTTCTGAAGGCGTATAGAACTGACCTTTGCTCTTGCCGCTTTCTGTGGCGAAGTGGCGCATCAAATATTCGTAGGCATCGCCCAGGATATCATCGCCTTCCGCCCGGTTCTTGCTGAAGTCCAACGCCTTGTTCTCAAAGATGGCAATAAGGTTGGTAAGGCGGTCAACCATCTCCTTGCCGCTGCCAAGCTTGGTCACATCATTAAAGTCCGGCATGTCGGACAACTTGTTCGCATCCGCAATGGGGCCGATGATCGTCTTGTTGATGTCATCGCCGATGGTGGGCTTTCCTTTGAGCACCACCATATCATTGAAACTCGCGCCCTTGGGAATGGTGATGGGGGCAAACGGCACACCCGCGAATTTATCGCTGATGTATTTAATAAATAACATCACCAGCACATAGTCCTTGTACTGGCTGGCATCCATGCCGCCCCGGAGTTCATCGCAGCTCGACCAGAGGGAGTTGTAGAGTTCACTTTTCTTGATTGCCATGGGGTTATTTTACTTATAAAGGCCGGTATTTACCAGAGGGTATGATGTTTTTTCCTGTAAAAGAATGACAAACAAGAAAATATGTGCGCTATGTGTCTCTGGGATAACTGTTACAATCGGAAATCAATATTTTTCGTGGTTAATGGTTTTGCGGAGTAGCAGGTGAAGCCAACACTTTGAGGAATATATCTTCCTGTCTTTATCTAACTTCTTTATACCATATCTATAGGTAGGTGGCTGAAGTCGACACTTGAGGAGTAGATTATCTCGCAGAAGTCGCACATACGCCTATCCAGTAGCGGTGCTGATTTAATTTCGGAATAGTCATCTTCAATTGGGAAGTGCTACTTTAGAAGCGGTACAATGTTGCCTCTTTCAAGAGTTTTTTAGTTTTTTCACTTGATTCTATCCCTTTCCTTCACTATAATTCATCATATTATTGAATCAATATAAAATATTGTTATGGGGAGAAATAATCAAATCTTGAAATAAGATATAGAGGGATAGGTCTGAACATTGAACCAAGAGGGAAATCATGAAATTAATTAAGGCAGGAATAAAGAATTACAGGCTGTTACATGACATAACAATAACATTTGATGGAAGCGCTACATCTATTGTTGGGAAGAATAATTCAGGAAAAACTTCTTTGTCTTCTGTTTTTAATGTTTTCTTAAAGGAATCAAACAAAAAACCTCCTTTTGATTTCGAGGACTTTTCGTTAGCAAGCCATTGTGATTTTATTAAAGTCTATAAGTTATATCAGGAAATAACTCCTGAGAATAAGGAACAGAACATATTGGAAATTCAGAAAGAAATTCCTAAAATACAGCTATTTTTGACTATTAAATACACTGAGAGTGATAACTGGTCAAATATACGGCCTTTGTTTACCAGTTTAGAGGAAAGTGATGAGATTACGATATTGTGCGAATATGCACCCGATTCTACGGA
>CAYHQN010000253.1:0-3157 GCA_964358545.1 uncultured Tangfeifania sp.
TTTGGACTATTTTAAAAAATGACTCGGCGAGACGACCAGTTCAGTGAATACTTACACTCTCACTGATCGAACCATGCGATATAACTATAAAAAACCGTTGGATGATCTGTTCGCATTGACAGAGCGTCCATACCGGATATTTCCAGTTTTCCCATTAGAGTCAACTTCACAAAAAGTCTCAATAAAATCAATGAGCTATAAGTAAAAATTGCAGAGTAAGTTGATAAAATCAAGTTTAACTTGATTTTGAGGGAAGAAAAAAGCATCTCCATGCCGTCGCAAAACAAAACAAGGAGATGCCCCATGTGCACATGTGAATACTGTGGTAATGATTTTATTCCTCGTCCGCAAGTGAAAAATCCCAAAGCCTGTAAAAATTATCAATGTCAGAAAAAAAGACAAAGACAAAACGAAAAAGATTGGAAAAACAGGAACATAGATCTTTATGACGCTCATTATTACTCGGATCGCAGAGACGCTCGCTTGAAATGGTTAAGACAAAAAGCAGAAAAAGCTCTTGAAGCCCTTAGGACAGGCTTTCGATTTATGGGGATAGAATTTGATGAAAAGGAAATGGCATCAAATTTAGCCCTATTTTTTATGAACTTGGGTGTTCGTAAAATCAACAAGTTGTGGATCAGTTAATAACTCTGTCTTTTTTGATTGTTACGGCAAGGCAGCGGGAGACTCATAAAGTGAAACAAGTTGTGAGGTGATTTGAGTTCTGCTGGTGTAAAAGTGCCTTCGAGATTGGAGGCAAAAATGGAACAAGAGAATGTTGAAGTAATACCCGCTTTCAGACACGGTCTTTTGGATGGGTTGTTAGATTATTTAAAATACGATTTTGAACTGTATCCCTATAGTGAAGAAAGGGATCCAAGGTATTACAAGCAGCTGTTAAAGGATTTTGATGATCTGGATCTTTTAGAGGAACTTAAGCAATATCATGCTTGGATTTTAGATCAACCCGAGGAGAAAAAGATTTCTTATCGCTGTCGATTTCGTTCTTGGCTTAAAACAGCACAGGGCTTCAAACGCCGCTCCTATTTTTCTTCTTCTTATTGGCGGAGCAAATAGTGTTGAGGGTTGTAAGCAATAATGAACCCGAAAGGTTCGGCACAGCATCTTCCCTGTTAACAGAGTCTCAGCAGCGGAGCTATCATCAGGTTTTGCTTTCCGATTATTTTCGTTCCTACCGTGTACGAAATTATTCTCCTGGAACTATTGGCAAAGAGCAACGGTTTTTAGAGGGCTGGTTTGAAGAACAGGGGCTTTTGACTTGGGAGGCGATGGAGCCACTTATTGGTCGACAACGTATTCAACAGTATGGAACAACATTGCTTGACAGTGAAATTCAGGTGGCGACGGTTCGATCTTATCTTGGGATGCTTCGTCGGTACTTTAGTTACGTTTTAGAGTTTCCTTATGTTCAGAGTTCAGAGGGTTCACAGAGAATCTATCATTTTTATGGTTCCATAGAGCAGCCAGTAACAGAATTTGATTTGCCTCATCATGTTTATGATGGTGAAAGACTGGGGGTGCCATTAGATCCCGAACGTCTTTACGATTTTTATGCAGTTTTGCGAGAAAAATATTTAAAGAATTCTATTGGGTGGGCGGCCATACGAGCACGAAACTATGCCATGGTAGTCTTAGCTGGTGAAAGTGGTTTGCGAGTTGATGAACTTTTAAATTTAGAAGTTGGGAAGGACTTATTTTTTGAGAGTCATAAGCTTCAAACACGTTTTGCCAAAGGGGCCCGTGGGTCAGGCAAAAGAGCTCGAATCACACTTTTCCCTCCTTTAGCCAGGGATACGGTGAGGTATTATTTGAAAAACCATCGTCCACAGCTTTTGATGGCTGATTCTGAAGACTATCTTTTTCTATCGCAGTCAGGTTTGAAAATGAATTATTCCTCCGCACATAGGGCTTTAAAAGAGATGGTGGCTCTGGCTAATGAAAACGAAGTTTCCGTAGCAAATCATCTTTGCTGGCATTGGTTTCGAAGAATCTTTGCCACTCGTTTTATTGAACGATTCCCCAATAAATTAGCAACACTCGTCGGTCTACTGGGGCATATTACGCCAGGAACTGTTCATCGTTATATTCGTCACTCTGAGGCGTGGATGGATCAAGAGATTCAAAGTGTTTTAGAAGGAACAGTAACGTGGCCGTCAATTGGAGATTAAAAACCTTTTTAGCTCAAAAAAAAGGGATTTTTAGAGCCACTGAACTTCAGAAACGCATTGTAAAAAAAACAGGAGTTCTGATCTCTTTGCAAAGTCTTTGTAATTTTATAGGCAAAAAACCAGTGGCCATTCGATTTAAAACACTAGAACTTATTTGCACAGCCCTGGAATGCGAATTAAGTGATTTTTGCAGCATAAGCCCTTCTGAGACTTTACTGCAAAAAGGTTCTGAGGTGAAAAAGCTTTCTTGGCAAAACACCCCCCTTTCCAAGCGTCATCAAAATCATTTTCCTGATCCCAAAGAGTACGAGTGAGTTTTATGGCTCAGAGGGGGATTTGTTCAACTTGTCGAAAATTTCGCTGGCTGAGTCGATCTGGACAATGCAAACCTTGTGGTTATCCTATGGGTAAATGTGCTGAATGTAATCGACTTGGAAAAATTTATGTCCGAGGTCTTTGTTATCTGTGTTATCAACATGAACAAGTGGTGCCAAAATTAAAAGAGATTGAAGTAGAGTTTAAACCCTTAACTAAATACAATGGGAACTTGTTTGCTCTTTATCTTACTTATTTGCGTCGTTATCGACTTCAATATTTTCATCTTGGACAATCTAAAGATTTAAGCTATCTTTTTCAAACAGAGAGCATCCTGCCCCTCACATCCTGGGCCCAAGTATACGAGTATCACGAAAAATTCCCCTTGCCGAACAGCAAATCAAAAGCCAATGGCTCTGCTTTTATAAAAGTTGCCTATATGCTTGTGGAGTTGGGGGTATTGCCACCTAGAGAGGAAGATCTATCAATACAAATAAAGAACCTCTTGAAAGTTTTCAAGGATGAGGAATTAAATCGGATTAAAAGGTTTATCAATGATCTGCGAAAAACAAGGTGTTCTGAAGGCTCCTTGAGGAACTATCTTGTAGCTCTTAAAAGCCTTAAAGAATGGCAGGGAGAAGATTTAATGTTGT
>CAYHQN010000254.1:0-3154 GCA_964358545.1 uncultured Tangfeifania sp.
GCCTCCATAACACCACCTGTGACGCCAAATATTACTGCAGCTCCGGTTGATTCTCCCATCAAACGGTCGAACTCCATCTCTTCGAGCTGGACGAAATTAATTCCGGCCTGTTTGATCATAATGGCCAGTTCGCGGGTAGTCAGTACATAGTCAACATCGCGGTAGCCGCTGCTGTACATTTCTGGCCTTGCCGCTTCGAATTTCTTGGCAGTACAAGGCATTACGGATACAGAGACAATTTTTTTAGGATCAATATTCCTTGCTTTGGCATAGTAAGTTTTCAGCAATGCTCCAAACATCTGCTGTGGTGATTTGCATGTGGACAGATTTGGCAGGTATTCGGGATACATGTGTTCAATGTATTTGATCCATCCAGGCGAGCAGGAGGTGGCCATTGGAAGTGCAACATCTGTCTGCTTATCGACCAGCACTTTTTTTAGCCTGCCCAATAGTTCAGATCCCTCCTCCACAATGGTTAAATCTGCTGTAAAGTCTGTATCAAGAACTGCATCGAATCCAAGTCTCTTCAGGGCCGCAACCATTTTCCCGGTCACCCTGCTTCCTACCGGATATCCCAGCTCTTCTCCCAGACCAATTCTCACCGCTGGCGCCGTCTGCACAACCACATGCAGATCCGGATCGGAAATGGCATCCCAGACCTCTTCGATGTAATTCTTTTCGACCAATGCGCCGGTAGGACAGCGATTGACGCACTGCCCGCAGTTGGTACAGACTACATTGTTCATCGATTTCTCATAAAAGGTCGAAATCTTCATTTCATGACCTTTATAGGCTACCGAAAGGGCATTGACACCCTGAAGCTCTTCGCAGGTCCTGACGCAGCGCTGACAACGGATACATTTGCTGTCGTCCTTGACGATACTGGGGGAGAAGTTGTCGATGGTACGTTTTTTCTCTTTGTAGAGCTCTATAAAATCCTGGGTCATAATTTTGTACTCCGAAGCAAGGTTTTGCAACTCACATTTCCCGTTTTTGTAACACTTGGTACAATCTGCGTTATGTTCCGAGAGCAATAGTTCAATGATGTGCTTCCGGCAGTTCCTGACTTTCAGGCTATTGGTCAGGATGTCCATTCCTTCTTCACAGGGTGTGGCGCAGGCTGCAGCCAGTCTTTTCTGACCGAAAATTTCCACCATACACACCCTGCAATTACCGGCGACACATATGTCCTGGTGGTAGCACAAGGTTGGGATCACCACATTGATTTTTTTGGCGGCATCCAGGATAACCGTATCTTCTGTCACATCGACAGGAATTCCGTTGATCGTGATGTGGATGATATCAGACATAATTTTTGATTTTTAGGTTATTGTTTCATCTTCTATTTTTATCCGGATTCCCGGGAATCCCGGGATTCCGTTTCACTCCATCCCGGGCTACAATATTGGTCGTCCCTGATGGGACTACCTCACTCCGGAGTTCTACTGTTTTTATTTTCCCCTTCGACTTCGCTCAGGGACCGGTTCTCATTTCCACATTTCCATATTTTCCAATTTTCACATTTCAATAAATCATCTCCTCCCTGAAATTTTCCACGATGGAGGCAAAGGAGTTGGCTACTGATTGACCCAGGCCGCATTTGGCGGTGTATTGCATCGTTTCGCTCAGTTTGAGCAGTTTATCAAGGTAGGGGGCCGGCCGCTCGCCTTTCTTGACGGCTTTGATGCCTGCCAGTAGCTGCTGGCAGCCTATCCGGCAAGGAGTGCACTGACCGCACGACTCTTCCCTGAAAAATTCGAGATAGTTATCGAGCAGGTTGTACATCGAGCGGGAGCTATTGAAAATCATCATCGATCCGCCGGTAGGCAGCGAAATTCCTGCCAGTTTACCCTGGTACCCGATGGCCGTTTCATGGAATTTCTTCCGGGGTACCAGGAAACCGGAGGCACCGCCAACCTGAACCGCTTTCGTATCTCCGTCTCCGAATTCGTCCACGAAATCCTGCAGGCTCATGCCGAGCTCCAGTTCATAAATACCTGGTTTGGGTGTATCGCCCGAAATGGAGAAGAGTTTGGATCCCCTTGAATATTGAACACCCAGGTCGTAGAATTTTTTGGCTCCGTACTTGAAGATGGTGTAGGTATGGGCCAGTGTTTCGACATTGTTGATGACAGTAGGTTTTTTCCTGTATCCGCTGATGGAAGGGTAGGGCGGTTTGTTCCTTGGCTCACCCCTTTTCCCTTCGAGTGATTCGAAGAGAGCCGTCTCTTCCCCGCAAATGTAAGCGCCGCTTCCCATAAAAATCTTGATGGTGAAGTCGAGGTTTATTTTTTTGCAGAAATAGCTGAATTCATTGATGGCATCTTTGAGCGGTTTTTCGAGAAACTTGTATTCACCGCGAAGGTAGATGATGCCATTTTTTGCGCCCACGATGTAGCTGCAGACAGCCATGGCTGTGAGGACTTTGTATGGAACGCGGGTGAGAATTTCACGGTCTTTGAAGGTTCCGGGTTCGCCTTCATCGGCATTGCAGATCACATATTTCTCATCATCGGCGGCTTCTGAGGTAAGTTTCCATTTCAACCCGGTAGGGAAACCTGCGCCACCTCGTCCTTTAAGTTCAGAACTGATCAGTTCGTTGATCAGCTCCTGTTTGGACCTATGGATCGATTTCTGCAGGATTTTTTCCCAGTCGGTATCCTGGACAAAAATGAAATCAACCCTTTTCAACAGCAAATGTTGCTCAATCATAACTTGGGGCTTTTAATAATTACGAAGCAATAAAACTGTATTTGCATTTCGATTTTCGCTCCTGGTAAATACCCAGGCTATCTTTCATTAACACATTAACACATCAACACATTAACACATCAACACATCAAATCTCTTTTTTCATGTATTCGCCCAGGATTTCGCGAACTTTTTCTGGAGTCAGCTCGGTGAAGACTTCGTGGTTAATTACCATGGCAGGCGCCTTGTGGCACCATCCCAGACAGTTGGTTTCCACCAGGCTGAATCTTCCATCCTGTGTCGTCTGACCGATATCTATTTTCAGCATCTCTTTGATGGCCAGCAAAATCTGGTTTTTACCCTTCATGGAGCAGGAGATGGTTTTACAGACCCTGATTGTAAATTTCCCCATCTTCCTATGTTCCAGAAATGAGTAAAAGGTTGCCGTTCCATAAACTTCGGA
>CAYHQN010000255.1:0-3150 GCA_964358545.1 uncultured Tangfeifania sp.
TTTCGTTATGGAAAATACCAGAAATATTGAGTATATAATGGCAGATCAGTCCTATGCAACAATTTTCACCCATGCAAAGAGGGAGTTTGTCGTTTCAAAATCCTTGAAGGAGCTGGAATCCTATTTGCCAAAGAATCAATTTTACAGGACCCATAAATCCTACCTTGTCAATATCTACTACATCCGCAAATTTGTTAAGTCGGGAGAGAGTTTCGTTCTTCTGAAGAGCGGAGCAAAAATACCGGTATCTGTTAGAAAGACTTCTGTCATTTTCAATGAAATTAAACAGATGCTTGCCCACGAATCATCAGCTGAGTAAATTGGAAGTGCTACCGTTGATGGTAAATCAACATGGTTTGGTTGATCATTTTCCCATATTTGTTTATAGAGTGATGGAATTTTGCATATTTATTCGTAAATTTGCACCGAACTTTTTTGATATAGCGGGAATGTGTGAACTACGTAAGAAATTATAATAGTTATGTAACAATTCTACTGCAAAATTGGGTCAATTTTGGTTAAGTCTTGATTATTAAGAGAGGGAATTATAAAATTAAAAAAAAGCAAAATGAGAAAAGTTATTTATTTGTTACTTATTGGCGTTGTAATTGGTACAACCGGATGTAATCGCAAGGAGATTGCAAGACTGAAGGCTAAGAATGACAGCCTGATGATGGCAGGTAGTTCAAAAGATGCCAACCTGGTGGAATTTGTTGATGCATTCAATTCAATTCAATCAAATCTTGATTCTATCAAACAAAAGGAGAAGATTATCGACAAGACTGCCAAAGGTGGATTTGAAGTAAAAGGTGACCGCAAAGAGCAAATTCAAAGCGATATCAATTACATCTACTCTTTGTTGCAGAAAAACAGGCTTTTGGTTGCTGATCTTTCTGCAAAACTGAAGAAATCCGGAAAGCATGTTGCTGAACTTGAACTGATGATCAAAAACCTTAACAATCAAATTACTGAAAAGGACGGACAGATTGCGAGTTTGAAAGAGGAACTCAGTAAAATGAATATCAAGGTTGAAAATCTGAATACAGAGGTTACCAATTTGAATACCAACGTTTCCAATCTAAGCAACGAAAACAAGGACAAACAAAAGGTGATTGAGGAGAAGACAGCGGAATTAAACACAGCCTACTTCATCATTGGTACTATCAAAGAACTTAAGGAGAAGAACATCATCAAGAGAGAGGGTTTCCTTGGAACTGCGAAAGATGTAAACAGCGATATCGACAAGTCTTTGATGACCAAAGTTGATATTACCAAAGTTACCTCTATTCCAATCATGAAGAAAAAAGCAACTGTGATCAGTACACATCCTGCCAGCTCTTACAAAATTGAAGGTGAGAAATCAGCCGACAATCTGGTTATCCTTAACCAGGCTGAGTTCTGGAGCTTGTCAAAAGTATTGGTGATCAGCGTTAAATAGTCATCCAAAAGATAAAAAAAAAGCCGGATTTTCCGGCTTTTTTTTATTGTTTGAATTCTGATTTACAGTAATTTATACCAAGTATATCGTAAAATTTAGTAAGCCTGATCAGGCGACTCTTGAAATTTTCGAAATCTTTAGGTCCTTTTGGCGACCAGACCACCTCTGCCAATGCAGCCGCACGCGGAAATACCATGTATTCGACCTGTTGCGGCGTTTTCATGTACTCGGTCCATACATTTCCCTGGGCGCCCATCACATATTTGGATTCCTCTTCAGTAAGAGAGGCAGGTACAGGTTCATAACTGTAAACTTTCTTAAGAGACAGAAATCCGCCGATTGCCAGTGGCTCATTTTTTGGATCTGCCTGGTAGTGATCAAAATAGCAGTATTCCCCAGGTGTCATAACCACGAAATGATGCTCTTTTGCAGCAGCAATTCCACCTTTTTCACCTCTCCACGACATCACGGCGGCATTGGGGGCCAGGCCACCTTCCAGGATTTCATCCCATCCGATCAATTTTTTCCCGTTTTCATTCAAGAATTTTTCTATCCGCTGAACGAAGAAGCTTTGCAGTTCATTTTCTGATTTAAGACCTTCCGTTTTCATTCTTTCTTTACACAGCGGACATTTTTGCCAGCGTGTTTTGGGACATTCATCACCGCCAATGTGAAAATATTCGCCCGGGAATAGCGGGATTACCTCTTTCAAAACATTCATCAGAAAAGTATCGGTCTTCGCGTTACCGGCACAATAGACATCGTCAAATACGCCCCATGTAGTGCCTACTTCGTAAGGTCCTCCTGTACATCCCAATTCGGGATATGCAGCCAAAGCAGCCAGCGCATGCCCAGGCATTTCAATTTCCGGAACAACGGTGATGAAACGATCAGCGGCATAGGCCACTACCTCTTTGATATCATCCTGTGTGTAAAATCCGCCGACAGGGGTGCCGTCATAGACCTTACTTCCGTAATGGCCAACCAGTGTCTCTTTCCGGATAGATCCAACTTCGGTCAGTCTTGGGTATTTTTTGATTTCAATTCTCCAGCCCTGGTCTTCGGTCAGATGCCAGTGAAAAGTATTAAACTTGTGGAGTGCCATGTAATCAAGATATTTCAAAATAAACTCCTTAGGCATAAAGTGACGACCAACATCCAGATGCAAACCTCTCCAGGCAAACCTGGGTGTATCTCTGATTTCGACGGCTGGTACCACCACTTCCGATAATTTTTGTTTGATGGGTGGCATCAGTTGAAACAGTGTTTGAATGCCATAGAACAGGCCGTTGGGAGATGGGGATTCCAGCATGATCCCTTTTGATGAAACTACCAGGTTGTAAGCCTCTTTTGAGATGGAAAGTCCCGTATTTAATTTGATGAAAATGGTTTTCTTTTCGGGAGCTCCGGAAAATGTCACCTTGCTTTTAATTTGGTAAAAATCTTCCAAATGACTTGTCAGGTAAGATGTCACTTTTTGCATTTCTTTATTTTCACTGTTGATCAGAATCTTTGTCTGGGAGCCAATGGAAAATGTTCCCTCCATGTTGGTCAGGGAGGCAGGCATAGGTATAATCTGAACGTCAGGCCTCCTGATTTCGGCCTGGCACGACCAGAATCCGATGCTTAGAAGAGAGATATACGCAAGGCTAAAATATTTTTTCATATGTTTATATTTTCTATGTTGTTTATTTTCAATTGATTAAAAAAGT
>CAYHQN010000256.1:0-3090 GCA_964358545.1 uncultured Tangfeifania sp.
TTGAAATGTTTGAAATGTTTGAAATGTTTGAAATGTTTGAAATGTTTGAAATGTTGAACCCTTCAAACAATTTTTAAACCCTTCAAACCCTTCAAACTAATAGTAGTTAGACATATTTTTTTATTGAACAATTGCAAGATAGTAAGTAGATGATATTCAGAAAGAAAATTGTTGAACCGCAAAAGCCGGAGGTCACTGTTCTCCTGGCCAATGAGACGCACCTGAAATATGTCGATGAAATCAATGATACCATTGAAAAGGCCTCCAAAGAGCGGGGAACAGGTATTGCCCGGCGAACATACGAGTATATTGCCGGTAAAATATCTGAAGGAAAGGCCATTATAGCTCTTGATGGCGGGAAATTTGCCGGATTTTGCTACATAGAATCGTGGAGTGATGAAAAATATGTGGCCAATTCGGGCTTGATCGTGCATTGGGATTACCGTGGATTTGGACTCGCCCGACGCATCAAACACAAGGCATTTGAAATATCCCGAAAAAGATTTCCTGAGGCAAAATTGTTTGGTTTAACAACTGGCCTTGCCGTCATGAAAATCAATTCGGAGCTTGGATACAGACCAGTAACTTTTTCGGAACTTACTGATGACGAACAATTTTGGAAAGGATGCCAAAGTTGTGTAAATTACGACATCCTGTTGAGGATGAAGCACTCCAAATGTCTTTGTACCGGAATGTTATATGATCCGGCCTGGCATAAGGAGAAAAGCAAAATGAACATGCCTTTCGAGATGTTCAAAGAGTGGTTGGAAAAGAGGAATAAGGATAAAGGATAAAGTAAAACGAATAAAGAAATATGAAAGAAAAAGTAGTCCTGGCATTTAGCGGAGGTTTGGATACCTCATTTTGTGCTATTTATCTTGCAAAGGAGAAGGGATTGGATGTCCATTCAGCGGTAGCCAATACCGGAGGTTTTTCGAAAGATGAGCTGCAAAAAATTGAAGAAAAGGCGTATGCGCTGGGGGTAAAATCACATAAAACCCTCGACATCACGGCTGACTATTACAACAAGGGAATTCGGTACATGGTGTATGGCAATGTTCTGAGAAACAATACTTATCCTATTTCTGTCAGTTCAGAAAGGATTTTTCAGGCGCTCGCGGTGATCGAATATGCCAAAAAAATTGGCGCCCAATATGTAGCACACGGCAGTACCGGAGCCGGAAATGACCAGATCAGGTTTGACCTGGCTTTTGAAGTTCTGGCCCCTGAAATTAAGATACTGACGCCAACCCGCGACCTGGAGTTAACCCGCGATGCTGAAATCGAGTATTTGCGAAACAACGGGGTTAAAGATAATTTTGAGAAGATGGCCTATTCCATCAATCAG
The DNA here is from genome assembly GCA_964358545.1 of uncultured Tangfeifania sp. Classification (GTDB taxonomy): domain Bacteria; phylum Bacteroidota; class Bacteroidia; order Bacteroidales; family Prolixibacteraceae; genus CAINVV01. The sequence continues at coordinate 1,349 of CAYHQN010000256.1, forward strand.
GGATTGTGGGGAACCAGCATCGGTGGGAAAGAAACGCTTACCAGCAACAAAACATTGCCGGAGAGCGCCTACCCGACTCACCTGGCCAAAGAGGGGGAGGAGATTCTTACCCTCGAATTTCTGAAAGGTCAGCTAAAAGCGGTGAACGGGAAGACCCATCACAACCCTGTGGATGTCATCCGCGAGGTTGAGAAAATAGGTTCTGCCTGGGCCATCGGTCGCGATACACATGTGGGCGATACCATCATTGGCATCAAAGGTCGTGTGGGATTTGAGGCCGCAGCTCCGATGCTGATCATAAAGGCGCACCACCTGCTCGAAAAACATACACTCACCAAGTGGCAGCAATACTGGAAAGAGCAACTGAGCAATTGGTACGGCATGTTTTTGCACGAGGCACAATACCTCGAACCCGTTATGCGTGACATGGAGAAATTTCTCGAAAGCAGTCAGGAAAACGTAACGGGGAAGGTGATCATCAAATTGCTGCCATATACCTTTCAACTGGTTGGGATCGAGTCTGATCATGACCTGATGAACAGTAATTTCGGTCAGTATGGCGAGATGAACAAAGGTTGGAGCGCCGATGATGCAAAAGGCTACACCAAAATTCTGAGCAACCAGCTGAAAATTTTCTTTTCAGTGAATAAATAAACGATGACAACTAAAAAGATCAAGATTGGAATTGTCGGAGGTGCCGGGTATACTGCCGGTGAGTTGATCAGAATTCTGCTGTACCATCCGAATGCTGAATTGAAATACATTCAAAGCAGCAGCAACAACGGACAGCCTGTAACTTCCATCCACCGTGACCTCGTTGGGGAGACAAATCTGCTTTTTTCGGAAATTGACCCGGATCAGGTTGAACTTCTTTTCCTCTGTTCAGGTCATGGAAAATCGCTCGAATACATGGCTGAGACTTCTCTTCCTAAGCATGTCAAAATCATCGATATGAGCCACGATTTCCGTTTGAGGAGAGCTGGAAACAGTTTTGTTTACGGATTGCCGGAACTCAACAGGAAAGCGATTCAGTCGGCGGCACATATTGCCAATCCGGGCTGTTTTGCTACAGGTATCCAGCTGGCCCTTTTGCCACTGGCTGCAGGCGTGTTGATCCATGATGATCTGCATGTGAATTCCATTACCGGATCGACCGGGGCCGGGCAGGCTCCGACAAAGACTTCCCATTTTAGCTGGAGGGATAACAATCTCTCTGTCTACAAGGCATTTGAGCACCAGCATCTGGGCGAAATCTGCGAAAGTCTGGAACAGGCACAGCCGGGTTTGAACCATTCACTGCATTTTATTCCTGTTCGGGGAAATCATACCAGGGGGATTTTCACCATGGCTTATACCCGGTTTAAAGGGTCACTGGATGATGCCAATATGTTATATTCGGCTTATTATCAGTCTCATCCGTTTGTGCATCTTTCCGATGAGAATCCGGACCTGAAACAGGTTGTCAATACCAACAAATGTCTGCTCTACCTCGAAAAACACGGGGATCAGCTGATGATCATCTCTTGCATCGATAACCTGTTGAAAGGAGCCTCCGGACAGGCGGTTCAGAATATGAACCTCATGTTTGGCGTTGAAGAAAAAGCCGGACTCAACCTGAAAGCGGTTGTTTTTTAAACATGACAATATCGAAAATATAAGTATTAAGAACAAAATAATGTCTTACTTCATTACTTCCTCATTTTGACCTCCCCCAACCCCTCCAAAGTTTAAGTCATTTGACT
>CAYHQN010000257.1:0-2986 GCA_964358545.1 uncultured Tangfeifania sp.
AGGAAGCCAAACGGCAAAGTCCGGTACTGACGAACAGAAACGGCATATGAGGCTATTGAACGAGGATAAGCAAGCACACCTTTGCAACGTCCGAAGAACACCAAAATCGTTCGGTAGTAGATGCCGCAGGGATTGGAGGAAGGGAAAAGCTTTTACCGGGGGAGATCTTGGATGTTACGGGTTAACAATGCCAAGAAGTCAGCAGAGGCCATAGTAATTGACAGAAACGAGCCGATGAATGAAGCGGAGGCCTCACAAGTCGATGAAGGGCTGAACGTTGGGTTGTCTCTAATTTGATAAGGAGGTTCAAACTTCGAGTTTGCCAGCCTTATCTTAAACAAAGACAGAGGCACCATTGGTGTAAAGAGCGATGTTGCTGGTACCTGATGAACCGCCGTATACGAGACCCGTACGTACGGTGGTGTGAGAGGCGCTCCCCGTCAGTCTATCTGGCGGGGCCGTCTACTCGATTGTGTGCTGCTGTTTTTATTGGTCTCAATATATTTTCAACATTAAAATCAATAAGTTCTTCTTCTCTTACAAATTCAATCTGAATATTTTTCAATCCTAGTTCTTGACCTGAATTTTGTACCAATTCTGTTATTTGCGACGTGTTCCGAAAATCCTCAGAACCTTCTCTAAAAACGAATATTACCATTGGGATTGCATTCCTTTTTATCTTTAAATGATACATTTCTATCGTATTTCTTAAATTGGAAGCAACATTATTTACAAATGATTTTCTAAAACCGCTTTTATAATATTTAATCTCAATAATTTTGTCACTATAATTTTGACTTTTTGACTTTAAAAGAATGTCTATTTCAGAAAATCCGACTTTAACATTAGGTAGTATCTCAAAATAGTCAGAGTTGAAATCAATTATTCTATCAGCTATTGCTCTTTCTATTTCAATATATTTTTTCCACGGATGCGCATCTTGAGACATTATCTCATTCTTACTAACTTTCAATTCTTCAGTCTCTAAAATTTGAGTAATAGAATCGTCTCGTGTTTCCTTTTGGGCTTTGTCAACAACTTCAACCGGAGACATTAATTGGATTTCTTTTTCGAGTTTGAGAATATCCAAATTATCCTTTTTATCTATTATTAATTGTTTTTTGTACCAACGAGACAATCCTGAAACCACAAGGAAAATCCCAGCAATTATGAAAATTACAGAAAACCAAGGGATTAGTTTCGAAAAAATTAATAGATAACCTTGTTTTACTTCAATAATATTTTTAGAAATATCAGTTAAAGAGTCAATTTCTATTTTCGTAGGGATGTTATATGATTCTTTGAGGAAAAGCCAGGGAATAAGCAAAGCCAATCCAATTAGAATCACTCCTAATGAGACTAAAAATTTGTTGAAGTCATTGTAATTTAACTTTTCCATATTCTATCTGTCGTTAGTCACAGTTGCACACAACGTTCCGGTGCTTGGCGATGGTGGCGTTTCCGAAGTGGTGAGGTGTCAAACCGAAAAAAACACGATAGATGCACAAAAATAGAATTGGTTCGTCCGCCGCCACTAACGCTAAGCACCTGTGTGCGCCCTGCATAAGCAGAGCGCACTCGTTGTAAGCTCTTGAAAAACTTCTAAAATACAAATTTTTGGGTTATAAAAGAGATTTTACAGCGAGTGCATTTTTCCAGAGGGTGTAAGTCCCTTATACGCTGAGGTAACGCCCGGAAGTATTAGCAAGTGGCAAGCTGGTTTGGGGCGACCCATGCAGTGAAGGAAGCCAAACGGCAAAGTCCGGTACTGACGAACAGAAACGGCATATGAGGCTATTGAACGAGGATAAGCAAGCACACCTTTGCAACGTCCGAAGAACACCAAAATCGTTCGGTAGTAGATGCCGCAGGGATTGGAGGAAGGGAAAAGCTTTTACCGGGGGAGATCTTGGATGTTACGGGTTAACAATGCCAAGAAGTCAGCAGAGGCCATAGTAATTGACAGAAACGAGCCGATGAATGAAGCGGAGGCCTCACAAGTCGATGAAGGGCTGAACGTTGGGTTGTCTCTAATTTGATAAGGAGGTTCAAACTTCGAGTTTGCCAGCCTTATCTTAAACAAAGACAGAGGCACCATTGGTGTAAAGAGCGATGTTGCTGGTACCTGATGAACCGCCGTATACGAGACCCGTACGTACGGTGGTGTGAGAGGCGCTCCCCGTCAGTCTATCTGGCGGGGCCGTCTACTCGATTGTGGGCTGTAGCTATTTGATGGTATTCTTATATTTTTCAATAGTTTGGTCAACATGATTTAATTCTCCAATCCAGTCTAACATTCCTTTATCTAGCCATTCGATGCCCTCAAGTATCTCATTCTTATAAGAATATAACACACCCAAATTCCATGTTATTGCCTCATGATGAAAAATGCGATTGCGCAGCTTCCTTATCCCGTTGAATTTCGTACTCATTGACCTACGTTTTCGAATTTCTTTGGGACAATTTGGGAAGGAAAGTCGCAAACTTTTCCACAATGTCATCTCGAATTTTGTGTCAAAAAGTGATGTCCAGAAACCAAATGAAAGCTCAGATATTATCTTCCCAGGTGTAACAACTTTCTTCTCAGCTTGAACATTCGATCTTGCCTCAGAAATTCTGTCAATCTGAAATCGAGATGCAATCTTTACAAACTCGATATTTTCAAACCAGTTTTCGACTCCAAACCGATGCGTAAGTTGAAAGTCTATTGAGTTGCGTAATCCGACCTCAAGGATGGCAAGCAAAGGATAAAAAGACTCAGAAATCAAGATGTTGCTCTTATAGTGCCTTATAGCCTTGTCTAAATCATTCTCATGATGTTGCAAGTAAGGCACTAAGCGCTCTTTAGAAATAATTCTGTCAACTATTGTTCCACGTTCCATTTTTTTAATTATCTTTGAGCCATAGTCCCGGTGATTCCTCTCCCAGTTTTTATGCTGGTGATGAAGCCGGGTTTTTTGTTTTCATGCCCAAAGATAATCTTTTC
>CAYHQN010000258.1:0-2969 GCA_964358545.1 uncultured Tangfeifania sp.
GATGAAACGGGGAACCGGTCCCTGAGCGTAGTCGAAGGGCCGTGTAACTCTGTGTAAACAAAATCAATACTATTACCAATGAAATTAACAAAATCTCTTTTGGGAGCCATCGCGCTCTCCATCACAATGATCGGATGCAAACCATCCGCTCCGCAACTTCAAATCGTCCAGCTTACCAACGGCGCTTACAACCACGATCTGGATAACAACGACAACTTTTCGTCGGATGGGAAGTGGCTGGCCTACGACACCAGAACCGCAACCGGTGGTATTGGTGGTTCTCCTTCCGTGGAACGGGTCAATGTTGAATTGGGCAAGGTGGAAGAACTTTTTGCCATAAAGGACAACCAATCGTGGGGGCCCGGTGCGGGCGCCGTTAGCTATCACCCTACAGAAAACAGGGTCATTTTCATCCATGGTCTGGCCTTTTGCAGTGAGAAAAATCCATATCAGCAGTGGAAACGCACCGGTACAATGGTAGATGACAATCTTCCGAATGTTCCAATCTTCATGGATGCGAGGGACGTCACTTTTCCCTACACACCTGGCGCTTTGAGGGGCGGCACCCACCGCCACGAATGGAGCAAGGATGGCAAATGGGTCGGTTATACCTACAACGATGCCATCATGAAAGCAATAGAAGACTCCACTGGTGAGAAGGTAAATTTAAGGACCGTTGGTGTCTCCACAAAACTCAAACCAGTGATTGTGGATCATAGCGGAGAGGGCGAAAATCTAAGCGGTGAGTGGTACAGTGTGGTGGTGGTCAGGGTTGTTCCAAATCCTATCCCCGGAAGCGATGAAATCAGCAATGCAGCCTCCGACAGTTGGGTTGGCACTGGTAGTTACGTGAAACAGGATGGGGAAAGGCAGGTGGCAAGGGCCTTTATCGGCAAAGTAAGAAGCAAAAATAACCAACCCGTTGATGAACTTTTTGTTGTGGATATTCCCGATTCCATCAACCAGCCAGGAGAGTTTGGTCCGCTGGAAGGGATCCCGACTACCTTTCCAATGCCGCCGAAAGGAACGGTACAGCGCAGGTTAACCTTTACTGCAGAAACAGCTCATCCCGGGTGTGGGGGAGTGGTGCGCTCTTCATCCGACGGTAAATGGATCGCATACCTTGCTGCGGATGCCGACAGTAAACAGCAAATATTTATCATTTCGCCTGACGGCGGAAGTTCAAGGCAGCTTACAGCCCATCCGGCAGGTGTTCAAAGCTGTGCCAGATGGAGTCCGGATAACCTGTCTATCTGTTACCAGACCGAAAACAGCATTGTCATTTGCAAAATCTCAAATAGGCCTTTTGAAAAGAGATTTCAACGGATAACCCCTGTAAGCAAAGAGGAGATCTCCAACATTGTCTGGTCTCCCGACGGGGAAACGATAGCCTTCAACAGGCTAGTCAAAGCAGAGGGGGCGAAAGAGGCGTGGAAACAGGTTTTTGTGGTGAAACTGAAATAGGGGAAACCAGGTTTACATCATGCCTATCAATGGAGCCGGAGCGTAAAAGGAGGCTGGGCGATATTAGGCCACGTTGATATTGATCTCTTGACCATATTTAATGATCTCACTCACTAAAGGATTAGATGATTCGAATTCACTTTCTCTAAAAGGATGCGGTTCAATTCGACTGTCAATTTTACGTCTCAACCTCATTAATTCCAATTGCATATCAATTAAATTGCTATAGTCCTTAAATATCACAGCGATATCGATGTCGCTATCTTCATTAAAGTTTCCCTTTGCGTAGGAACCAAAGAGGATTATTTTGATGTAATTATAATTTGCTTTTACAGCACCCGCATATTTTTGTGCGATATTTATAGCATCTGCTTTATCCATGATCTTAAAATTTTAATTTTCTCAATCCATTCTCCGGCAAACTCTTCGGTGCATAATAAATAAAATTCCCTTTTATAATCATCATAACGGGCATTGAGGTTAAACGAAGTTATTTTATCAAGCCAGTCAGATTGTTCCTCTGTCAACTCGATTTCACTAAGTTCAGCTAATCTGTATAAATTATGAAGAAATGGCGAATGCTTTTTGTGCTTGTTTACATAAACGGCTTTCAGCAATTTTTCTATTGAGATGTGACCTTAAAATAGAGCCCACCCATATGATTTTGAATGATATAGGCTTATCATTGTTTGAAAATCCTCCTCGGAAGTTTCAACCCAATGCTTGACTATTTTATCAACATCAATATTTGAATTTTCGTTACGCATTAACCTAAAATTTAGTCAAATATACAAATTTAGCGACTGATAATCGTAGCAAATCGATGTGGCCTAACGATGACGCCAAGTGCCAGGCGGGTTTATGATTTAGGTTTGTTCAGTTAGTTTTATATTGCCGACAGGGGAGAAGCAGGTTCCTTCTTTACCCCGCATAGCATTTGGTATTTGTTAGCACACGCGTTTATTCTCAAGCAATTTTAATCTTGCCTTCTCTAACTTGTTTCAAGAATTCACGTTGCTCCTCAATTGTCATGTTAGCCATTCTTGCTGCTAATTTCTCTTTAATTGCACGAAAGAATTTAACAGTATCAAAATGATAAGCATCGTCAAGGCTGGCTTTGCCTAAAATCTTTTCTTTAAGGTATGTTTCTGCAAGTTCCTTTGATTCGTCATCTAAATCGAGGTATCTGTAACAATCTATTGGAATCCTTAATTTTAAATCTTTAACAAAGTCAGGTGCTAAACTCAACTCCGCCTCACTAATCTCTGAAAAGTAAACTAAAAAGTCCTTATTGAAAATTCTGTCAAAGAAAAGTTTGGTACACCCTCAAATTCATCATCAAAGTATCCTCCAACAACTGATGTATCGATATAAACCCGTAATTTCATTTAGTCATTTTTTACAAATTTACAAAATAATCATCAGTAGTCGCAACGTGCCATCAACATGTGTGCACCGGGTAGCTTACGCCCCCTAAGAACCGTACGTGCGACTTTCACCGCATA
>CAYHQN010000259.1:0-2896 GCA_964358545.1 uncultured Tangfeifania sp.
CAGGGTTTCTGGCAGCTGCCACCAAGAAATACACCAGTGGTGGCGGAGAGGGAGCGCCCACCATAGACCTGGATGCAGCGGTTGCGCTGTGTCTGGAGCAGTTTGCCACCGTAAAAAGCCATGTGGGTAATTTTGATCTGGAAGCGATCAATCAAATGACTGCCATCAACAAGCTGAAATGGTCGAACGGCTTGGTGAACAATCTATTGCAATCGGATGCAGTGACAGATGCATTTTTGCATGAAGAACGCAAGCTGACAGAGCTAGTGGCCATGACCAATTCAGACCAGCGGATTTGGGTCATCCAGGAAGAGGTTGAAATCATTCAGCGGATCCGTGATGTGATACGGAAAATCAAATCCCATCCCGGACCCCAGCGCATGAAGAACGACCGAATCAAAGATCTAATCAGCAAATCCATCGAATCGCACGAAATAGTTGATCTGGCTGCGATGTACGATTTGGACCGGATTGATATTTCGATCATCGACGATCGTTTTCAGGCCATCGTTCAGGAAAAAGGGAGCGAGAACATCAAAATTGAACTGCTCCGGCGCATCATCAACGATGAATTGAAAGTAAGAATGACCAAGAACATCCGTCGAATGACAAGCCTGAAAGAAGAGTTGGAAAAGGTATTGAGCCGGTACCACCAAAACAGCCTGGATTCGATCGCTGCGATCAAGCACTTGCTGGATATGGCAGCCGAATTCAAAAATGACGATATCCGGACCAGACAACTGGGTCTGACCGAAGATGAACTGGCTTTTTACGATCTGTTGTCGGCCAACGAAAAGCTGCTAAATGAAGCGGGTCCGATACAGGATCTGGTGCACAAGGTAGTTGCTTCGGTCAAGAAAAATCTGCAGCTCGACTGGGCCAAAAAGGAGGATGCCCGCGCCGCCATTCGCCTGGCGGTAAAAAAAGAGCTGAGAGGAAAAGTCCCTTTCTCCGAACTGGACCGTTTGTTAAAAGAAGTGATCGAACAAGCCGAAGGCCAGTACAGCGATTGGCCAATGGTGGGATAGCTGATTAGTTGATGTGCTGATTAGCACCAACCTAATCAACTAATCAGAATTTCATCGCAAAAGCCACTCCCCCTCCGTTTTGATAGATTGTGGGAACAACCACAGCAGTTGACATTTTACCCCAACGGTAGCGGTGCGTCAGGTAAACTACTTTGACGGAAGCGATGCCAATCCCGGCTCCTATCAGAACATCAGAGACCCAGTGGCGATTGTTGGTAACGCGGAAGATGCCGGTGGCGGTAGCGCACAGATAACCACCAACACTTATCCAGGGAGAGGTATCCCGGTATTCCATATCAAGCAAAGTTGCGGAGACAAATGCCTGGGCAGTATGGCCTGAGGGCATCGTATTATCTGAGCTCCCGTCAGGGCGCCAATCGTGAATAAAATGTTTCATCGAGCTAACGATGGCCAGCATCAATAATTCTGATTTCGCGGAAATAATTGCCTGATTCAGCAGGTCACTCCTGCTTTTCATTCCGGCCAGTTTAAAACTAAACATCGCGGCAACAGGTACAAACTGAAGGTAATTATCGGCCGTTGTTTTAAAACCGTTTATTCTGTTTTGTACCCGTATTTGATCCCTCTCTTTGCTAAAAAAGGTCTGTGAGGGAAGAGATTCAATGATCACACCCGCAGTGACCAGTGAAACCGGTATGAGAGCTGATTTAAAATGAAAATCTGATCTGCCAGCATAGTTATTGCTGACTTTTACAGAGTCGGGTGAATTGAGGTGAACAAAAGCATTGCTATCTAAAGCCAGATTTTGAGCAGACATAATTCCGCTGATAAGCAGTAGCAGAATAAGATAGAAGAATCTTGTCATTTTTTGACATTTTAAAATTTAAGATGAGATAAAAGTAACGAATATCACTGTTTGAATAATAAGGTATGCTTAATTAAAGATAATTTTGCATTACTTTCCCTTCGGCTACGCTCAGGGACCGGTAACGTTTCAAACAATTCAAACATCATAAACTTTTAAAACCTTTTTATATGGCCACAGTCAATCTCTCAGATCATGTCAACCATGAAGTTCCAAATGCCAAAGGAATGAAATTCGGAATCGTCTACGCGGAATGGAACCCGGAAGTTACCATTTCGTTGAAAAACGGCGCTGTTGATACACTGATAAAGTATGGTGCAAACCGCGAAGACATTCATGTTGAAGAGGTTCCCGGGACCTTCGAACTAACCCTTGGCGGGCAATTGATGGCAGAAAATACTGATGTTGACGCAATTATCTTGCTTGGCTGTGTTATTCAGGGCGAAACCCGCCATTTTGATTTTATCTGTCAGGGGGTTACCTATGGCACAACCAAATTAAATCTGGATTACGGGATTCCCTTTATTTTTGGTGTCCTGACCACCGACAACCAGCAACAGGCGCTCGACCGTGCCGGAGGAAGCCTGGGAAACAAAGGCTATGAAGCTGCTTATACGGCAATAAAGATGGTGGCGTTGAGCAGGAAATTAAATCATGAAGGATAAAGGATAAAGGATAAAGGATAAAGTAAAAACGCCGCGATCAAAATAGTGTCGTTCTTACCAAAATTTAAACTATAGTTGAGCTAATTCTAAATTCAGTACGAAATCCACTTTATCCTTTTTACTTTATCCTTTATCCTTTTAATTATCTTTTCTTTTTGTCATTCAGCGCTTTTTGCTTGGCCATCTCCTCCAGTTTTGTCTGGAATTTTGATTTGGTCACAGGAATCTTTTGCTTGGCTTTCAGTTGGGCATGAATCTTGTCTTCATCGATCAGTTGTTTGAAGATATACATCTGAACAAAGGTCAAAACCAAAGAGAGGAAGTAATACAAACTCAATCCAGCGGCGTAGCTGTTGAAAATAAAGAGGAACATCACC
>CAYHQN010000260.1:0-2874 GCA_964358545.1 uncultured Tangfeifania sp.
AAATGAGATAATGAGATTTTTATATCCAAAATACCGGCGTAATAGACTGACAGTCTAACATGCCGGGGGCGGTTATAATGACCAGTCTAATTATTGTTGGGTGAATAAATAAATGGATTACATCAGCGATAAAGAACAAGGTCCCAAGCCACGCACAGCAGAAATTATTACCCCTGCTGCGTGGGGTGGTATCGTCGCGCTTGTTACTGAGTTGATATCCTCAGGAGCATTTGGAAATAGATACCCCGATGCATCATGTCCAGATCGTGCAGGAATAATTGGCACCGACGAACGCACCTTTTCATTAGCAGTGGAAGCCGAAATCCGGGATATCGCATGGCCTCTCGAAATACAGCGTAGAATAACGGGCGGTCTCTCATGGGCGGTTGAACCATACGTGCCTCCAACCCTAAGTGTCTTAGACTTAATACAGTTTTGTTATCAAGTCGTTGCCAAGCCTGTTCGCCGCGACTTTCATGATTATTTTGGCCATTTTCACTTGGCCTTTGATGTAGAAGCCGGGAAAGAGGAACTTATAGCAAGGGTCAATAAAATATTTGAAAGAAATGGCATAGCATTCACTCTTAACAACGACGGCTCAATCGGTAGAATAGTTTCGCCCATAGTCCAAGAGTTCCTTTCGGCTCATTTTCGTACCGGCGATGCAGTACTCGACAAAATGCTTGATGAATCTCAGAAAAAGTTCCTTAATCCAAATCCAGAAATTAGAAGAGAAGCCATTGAGCGACTTTGGGATTGTTGGGAACGCCTCAAGAGCATAGAAAATCCAAATAATAAAAAAGACTCAATTTCTACACTTATAGATAAGACTACGCCTGACGTAGAAGTTCGGGCCTTGCTGCAAGAAGAAGCACGTAAACTCACTGGCATGGGCAATTCATTCCATATCAGGCATACTGAAATTCCACAAAAAAGAATAACTGATAGCGCGGTGCTCGATTACTTGTTTCATAGACTTTTCAGTCTAGTCCAACTGCTGATCTTAAAACGATGAAATGACAGACCACCCAACAAAAAAATCCAGCCGACGCCTAATAGCGTTTTTTTCTTTTCAGTTTTTGCGACTTGGCGGCGCGGCTGATTTAACTCGTTCGGCAGCCTGTGGTCCACACAAGGGAGACACAATATGCCACCTATAACGATTCAGTGTCAGGCTTGTACGCAAACAACGTCGGCTCCCGCTGATTGGGGATTGTACGAAGGCCCCTGGCGTTGTCCATCCTGCCATGCGAAGCATTCCATCAAGTGCAGGGTGGGATGCATCGTAAGTTTGCATCTGGATGATCGATTTGCACCGGGCCTTATTACATCCTCGCAAGGTGTGTCTTCAGACGTTATGGAAGCTGTAGCAGCTTATAATGCATACGCTCCGCGAGCGGCTGTGGTAATGATTCGCCGCGCATTGGAGCGTGCTTGCCAGGAAAAAGGAGACAGAGGAGACAAATTGTGGCAAAAAATAAAAGACCTTCACGAAAGAGTCGGTATGTTTGACGATGCACACGTTTCACTTGCGACCGCCACACGACACTTCGGAAATTATGGTGCACATCCAAACGATGATCTGCTAAATGACCTAATTGATGATGAGGCGCGCAGGGCGCTAGACTTGGGAGTATACCTGATTAGTAAAATGTATACATGAACGGCTGCCGAACAATTCGCTCCAGCGGACCAGTCCTCGCACCCTCGCTGGCGCTCGGTCGCTGCGGCTGGCCGCTGAGCTCAAGCGTTAGCACTATTGGATGATCGATGGCACAACCATTCGAAAATTTTAATTTTAAATTGCTCGATGATCCCGATTTTCGAGAAGACTCAGTTCGCGAAGAGTTGATTTCGCCGCTTCTAAAGGCCTTAGGCTATAGTGCCTCTCCACCTCATCGAATAATTCGAAGTCGACCCTTGCAGCATCCGTATGTTTATATTGGAACAGCTAAAAAGCCTATTAACATAATTCCAGATTATTTGCTTCTAAGGGATAATAAAAATGCCTGGATTTTAGACGCTAAAGGTCCCCGTGAAAATATTGACGAAGGAAAGAACGTTGAACAAGCATATAGTTACGCGATCCACAAAGACATTCGAGTCCCCTTCTATGCGCTGTGCAATGGTCATAGACTGGTGGTGTACAGCATTAGTGATTGGCCTTCTATCTTAGACGTCCCGCTGAAAAATATCGCTGAGGCCTGGCCGCAGCTATTAGCAATGTTAGGTACAAAGGCAGCATGGCCAGAAGGAATTCCTCCAGGATTTTTGCCTGATTTTGGATTAGCATTAAGAAAAGCTGGTTTGACACATGATTCAGACGGAAAAAAAGTATGGCAACTTTTTACATCCGTACCAATACAAATGGTTACTAAAGTTGAAGATGATCTCTATAGTTTAAATTGTGCTTATAGACAGGAGGAATCACCACATTGTCTTACATTTGATTTTGGAACTTCAGTTTATCAGAAGCTTCTCTCTGAGCTTCCGGCAGGTATTCGAGATCGCATTCGTGCTGCACTTTCACGCCGGCCATATAGCGTTGTTTTCGATGATAATTGCAAGGACGTTATCAGCGTCTTTGCTTGGCCTGGAGATAAGGTTTATAAGAACAAAAACGAGAGCTACTGCCCATTTATAGCTGAGGATTTTTTTAGGGACCCATCTTGGGAGGAATCTGCCAAAAACACTTGAAAATTAGTCCGTCAGGAGGGCTAACATCGCCACTGCACCTGATCGGTGTTCCGCTGTCGCTACACACCGCCAGGTGACCGGCATGTTATACTGGAAATATATACGAATCTCAAAACCTTCTCATTCATACTTGCGTTATTGATAAAATAACACTGTTTCCTGTAATAGACATCCCTG
>CAYHQN010000261.1:0-2856 GCA_964358545.1 uncultured Tangfeifania sp.
GGGCATAGGCGCCGAGGATGACGGTGTTTATGATCGGGGCCGTCTTCGAGCCCAGCCCGTGTTGGAGCGCAATTTTAACGGCGTCCACGCCGGCCACCCGAAAGGAACCCTTTATGGGGTTCTGGTTTTCATTTTCTTCCCTGTAATTGAGCAGGATCAACGCATCCGGCCTGGCGCCATGAGCCACATCCACTTTACGCAGCAGGGAAGAATCCAGCACGATGACGACATCCGGGTTCTTAATGTCTCCGCGCTCGACGATAGGAGCACTATCCAGCCTTACGAACGCGGAAACGGCAGCCCCTTTCCGCTCCATCCCGAAAGAGGGAAAAGCCTGAACGTAGAGCCCCTGTTTGAAATAGGCATTGGCCAGAATTTTTGAAGCGACGACGGCGCCCTGACCTCCTCTTCCATGAAACCGAATACCGACCATATTCATATTCCTCACAGTTTGAATGGTGTCCACTATACTTACGGCTCGCTCAATGAACCTGAAATATTCCCGGCCGTTTCCGATACCAACTTTGCAAACGTGGCGCCCGTGTTTGCGGTTACCCGATTTTTCGGAGCTGAAATACTGATGGCCGCTACACATTCTCCCTTGGAGTTCAGGATTGGTGCGGCAACACAGTAAACCCCCACCAGGGCTTCCTCATCATCGATGGCCACCATGTTGACCCTCACCTCCTCGATCTCTCTAATCAATTTGTCTACGGAAGTAATCGTCTTTTCGGTGTATTTTCTGAAAGCGTTTTTTTGGCTGTAAATCTGCCGGATCTCTTCATTGCTGAAATATGAAAGCAATACCTTTCCGGTTGCTGCACAGTAACCGGGAAATCGTGCGCCAGCCGTTGTTGAAATGCGAAGCATCTCTTCGGATTCCAAACGGTAGATATAGCGAATTCCATTATATTCCCACACGGCCGCGTTTACCGTTTCCCCGCACGTTTCGTAGAGCTCCATCAGAAAGGGGGCCATGGCCATGCGAAGGAATTTTTCCCTCTTGGAAACCATGCCGATTTCCAGCGTCCGCACACCAAGACCGTACATTTTTGTTTTGCTGTTCTGCTGGATGAATTTTCGTGCCACGAGGGTGCTCAGGACCCGATGAACCGTTCCCTTCATCATGCCGAGTTTCTGGCAGATCTCCGTAATGGAGAGATCCCGGCCCTGGTCAATCACAAGCTCAAGAATTAAAAGCGCTTTATAAAGTGAGGTCACTCGGTATTTGTTTGCGGGACTCGACTGAGTCTTCGATTTTGCTGGTAACTGTTTCATGGTAAAAAGCCTCCATGAGTGATGGTTCCGTATGTCGGAGAAAATATTTACCATACGGAAAAGCAAAGTCAAGCAAAATGTTCTGTATATTTAAAATTGAGTTCTAATATACGGAACAAGCAATGTTTCAATGTTAATAGTATGAAGTCAATTGGAAATATGACACAAATGAGGCCTGCCTGAATTGTGCTCAAAGGTGATCTGATTTCTCAAAAGGGCGGCGGCCGCCCCACCTTCCGTTCCAAACCGCATCGCCAGCCCCTGCCTTTTCAATGCGAAATATTCCTTGAAAAGCAAAATCGGACCTGGTATACATCGAGCCGTCGAAAGAAAGCCTTATCCAACTATATAAAATTATGGATTAAATTGATGCAACGCGTAAAAGCACAAAAAAATTCCGATCCATTGATGTGGCACGCGTGCGCTGGCTCGAAACACAGACAGATGCCATTGACAGATGAAGTGGAAGCGCCAAAAGAGTGCATCCTATCAGGTGAAAGCCCATCCAGCGCAGTGATAGCCCTTAAGCGCACCATCATCTGCTGCGCCGAGCGCCGCGCGGTGGATTTGTACTGTACTGGAGGGCTGGAAAGCTCGCCCCTGCTTGCATATCTTAACCAACTGTCATCGTTTTGCTTTGCGCTCGGATTGCTTGAGAACCATCATGCCGGTCTATCGACAGGAATGGCGAAAGGGAAATGACCGGAACTTTTATAAACGTCATCGCAATATTGGTTGGTAGCGGCATCGGTGTGTTGTTTGGCCCGCGCCTATCAGATCAGCTCAAATCCACCGTGCTTTCGGGGATGGGGATTTTCACCGCGGCTGTCGGCATGCAGATGTTTCTGAAGACAGAAAATACGTTGGTTGTGCTGGGCGCGCTGATTTCGGGGGCCGTGCTGGGTGAGTGGTTGAAGATTGAGGACTGGTTTCAAAACCTGGGAATCTGGCTCGAAAGACGGCTTCCTGGCAATTCGTCGGAAGAAGGTTCCAGTCTCTTTGTGCGCGGGTTTTTGGCCGCATCAGTGCTGTATTGCACCGGACCGATGGCGGTGCTTGGCTCGATCAGCGATGGTCTGCGCGGCGATTATCTGACCCTGTCGATTAAATCCGTTCTGGATGGTTTTCTCTCAATCGCATTTTCTTCCGCACTGGGGATTGGAGTCGCATTCTCGGCTCTACCGGTATTTGCCTACCAGGGCGTGATCAGCCTTTTGGCGGCACAGTTAAACGCCATTGTCAGCACCGCCATGATGAACGAGATGACGGCCACGGGTGGAATTTTACTGATCGGAATTGGCATCAGCAGTATGTTGGAGTTAAAAAAAATCCGCGTGGGTAACTTCCTCCCGGCACTGGCGATTGCACCAGTAATCGTACATATCTTGAACCTGGTGACAAAATAGTCTCTGTTGGAATTAATCGGGGAGGAGGTTGCGTAACTGAAAAAGATGAAACAAGAGCCAATAAAAAATCCGGATAGACATGGAATGAACCACCGTTATTACCCCGGTAGCCCCACCATGGAGCCACAATTGACTGGCGAGCAATATACCCCCCCCCCCCGCGAATGCAAGC
>CAYHQN010000262.1:0-2842 GCA_964358545.1 uncultured Tangfeifania sp.
TATTGTTCTGCCTGGGAATCTGTGCAAACACTAAGAAATGAACAAAAGGGTGAACTCGTGCGTAAGCGTTTTTATGAAGCGCTTCAGGCGGTTCATTACCGGGGTGAGATTCATATAACTGCTCGTGAGTTACGGGCAACGCTTAGTTATATCTTCTTCGGGATATATTATTGCACTGATTTACACCAAGACCCAGATATTCGACCGGGACATTATTATGATCGAGCATTTGATCCAACATCACCAGCCCGCCAGGGAGAAGTATTGCAGGAATTAACCTTTTCCGATCCTGCATTAGAGGCGCATCCGAAAGTTGATCGGTACCTACTTGGACAGAACAATAGTGGTGAAAAATCTTCACCACCGAGCTATCCGAAACTTCCTCTTAAATCTGCAAGGAGAAGGGCCTATTTCGAATGGGATGAAAAAGATATTGCAAAAGTTACATTGGATAAAAGCTATTTTGGTCTAGCCCTTTGTCGTCATCTTGAAAGATTTCGTAGGGTTCCACTCATGTCGGAAGAAGAAAAAACAAGATTATGTGCAGACCTTTGTAAAGGTATAGCAAAGCTTGAAGATTTGCCACCTGTAGCTTTCGGTGATATAAATGGTGTACCCTTAAAGATTACGCCACGTACACCAACTGAAAGCATCTTGTGGGTCGTGAAACCTTTTGATCACTTTTCTCTCGAAGCGAAACTCCCAACGACAGTAGAAGGACTCGAAAAACTACATACTCACCTTGTGTTAAAGTACAAATATGCTGATGGGAACTATGAAGCATTGATTATTGGAGCAGAACTTTTTCATATATTAATGGAGCTTAAATACGGTGTTCAACTTTCTGATGCTGCCTCGGATGATACCTTTGCCAACCTCTCAATCTTCACCCAGCGTTTAGCGCATGAAGACAGTCGGGAGTTTTTGGCATGGAATCCAATTGAAGAGGGGATTGTTTTTAAGATTAAAGCTGAATTAAAAGAGGGTATTCAAAAAACAACCTGTATACGTGTTACAAAAGGAAGGTGATAAATGGAAACAAAAGCAATAAAAGAAATAGTAGAAGGTGTTCTTGACACTCCTACAACAAAAAAATTGTGGTCTTCTGTTTATACACCCATTTTACCATTTACACCCCAAGGTTATTCGATGGGGGCTGTATTACCAGCCATGTTATTCATGTTTCGATGGGGACATCGGCGTGGAAAGGGAACATTTATAAAGACTTTTGGTAAAGTCGAGAATGACAAAGTTGCCCAACCAACAATTGAAGACGTAGCAAACAAACTCAGTCAAAAACACGATTGGTTTGAAGGGTTTGAGGAACAAACGGAAAAGTCTATCCTGGGTGATATGTTATTAACGTTCTGTTTTGAAAACAAAACCCATTTAGAGGGTAGAACCGAACAGGTACAAAGGGCTTTTCCCACGCATTATTTTGCCAGTTGGATTGACCTACCTGAAAAAGTAACTAATTTACGAAACATTCCAGAAATGTTGGTTTCGATCCTTGTTGAACAGGAAGAAGGGGAATATCTTAAAAAAACCGACTGCAAATCTTTTTTTTCTATTAGTTCAAGTTTTGACAAAAATATTTTCCTTAGTCTTTTTGGTAATTTGATAGAAATCAAAGGAGACCATTTAACAAATAAAACTTCGGACCAATTTGTAGAAATAGATGAGAAAAATACCATTGGACTTGATCAATTACTTACGATACGTAGTGCATTATCTTGCGGAGAAGCCCCAGAAAAAGCACGCGGTAACAAGGATGAATCCGAAAATATTCCCAATCGATTTCCAATAGCAAAAGTAGCTGCAAGATTTTTCCGTGAAGATTTATCCATATTTTTACAAGCATACGGTGGGAGCATTCCCAGACAACCTTTTCTTCAAATGCTAGAATCAAGTTTTTCGTTAGGCATAACAAACATCTATTTTTCAACGGTAAATATGCTATTAGAATGGGAATCAACGGGTGTTTTACCTCACAAAGAATCACAAAGGCCATGGACAATCTTTGTTGATTGTTCATGTGGCAACGACCGTCGACTTCAAAATCTTGCGGAAAAATCAATGGATGAGTTTCTTCGTAGATTTGAAAGATTTCCTATGATTATGATGTGTTTAAGAATCCTGGATGATAAGGTGCGCTACGACCGTGAATTAAGAAATTCTTTGCCACCTGCCCAGCCCGACGCTACAGAGTTTATTAATTTGTTGGGCAGCATATTTCATAGATCACATCCACGCTCTGGAAAAATTTTAGAAGATTTGGACGAGAAATGTTTTAAGCTCGCTGGCGCATTAAAAGAAGAAAGTGAAGAATCAGCAATACAAGAAAGTTTGAGGGACGGGAATATTAATTCTGTACTACGGATGGCGGAAGCTATTTGCTTGTTAATGGGAGATAAAAATCAAAATGCAAAATATATACAGGCTATTGACTCATCTCTTATGATAGATCAGCCAAATGGGTTGGCAAAAAAACGTAAAATACAGCGGAGTGGTATTTCAGGTAAAAAAACAATCCGTGATGCACGTTCGATTGTATTAACAAACACCATGCTTGATTTTCTTGTACACAGACATCTCCGTAGGGCTTCGAAAAAGAGCATTTCTCTATCATTTGTGGATTTTATAAGGTTATTACGAGAACGTTATGGAATTTATATTGATCAATCGCCACCAGATATGTCAATCTCAATTGAACTTCTCCATCACAATCGCAGGATACTCGAGAAGAGACTGCGGGATTTGGGTGTTTTGATAGGAGTAAATGACGCAGAGTCCATGAAGCGATTACAGCAACGCTTTAAAGCAGAGGATGATTAAATATGGT
>CAYHQN010000263.1:0-2807 GCA_964358545.1 uncultured Tangfeifania sp.
TGACAGTGCCTGTACTGAGCCTGTCGAAGCGCCTGATCTTCAAAGTGTCGGACAACAAACTTGTTCAGATTATTTATTGTCAATCCCTTACTTACAACTTAGGCTCTACAATGAGTGGAGGTGATACTACCGAATGTTTTCTCGTTTTTCAATTAAATTTTCAATTATTTTAACATTTCTCTTTTTACCAATCTTTTTACAAACTGCTTCCGGCGCAGAACGTTATTATCCCGACCGCATAAAAAATTCGACCAATAACGCAGAATCCACGATTGATGCACAACTAACAATAGACGTTTCTTCTGACAGGAAGCAGATTAGTAAATATATTTATGGAGTAAACATAGCGAACTGGTGCCCGTGGTACTACCTGAACATGTGCGCGCAAAAACTAAAAGACGCAAAGGTTACCGTGGTAAGGCTTGGCGCAGCAAATATGGAGCGTTATAACTATACGAATAATCGAATGTATAACGTATCTACACAGGAAAACCAATATGTGCCTATGAGCTGGAGAAGTTTCGTCAATTGGTGCAGAGAAGATGTAAAGGCAGAGCCATTCCTGATGGTCCCTGTATATGGACACGTGGCCGGAGAAGGCAGTACGATAGAAGACACCGACTTTGATCATACACAGACAACGGATGAAATTAAGGAGTGGATTCAGAACGCTGGTAAGAAAGTAAAGTTCTGGGGCATCGGCAATGAACCATGGATAGCATGGAAGAGAAGCGATTATCCCGATATTTATGGCGACGCGCAGCATGGAGATGTCGTCCTCAACAAAGACACCTCGTATGATAATTATTTCAACCGTTTCCTGACGCTTGCCCATGCAATAAAGAAATCAAATCCAACGGCATCGGTGCTTGGACCCGCATCAGCAAATTGGTGGCTCTATTGGGCAAACGATTTTTCTCCCTACTGCCCCGTTACGGAGGTCAATGGAGGTTCACAAGTTGATGATGAAGGGTGGCAAACAATGCTCGATACTGAAAACCAATGGAATCATGAAGTGTTTCCAGACCGCGGCGACGCCCCGGATATAACGGAATGGGAAAAAGACCAAAATCGTAATCTCTCTCAATACCTCATTCGCGCAAAAGAATATGAGGCTACACATACTATTCGTGTAGCAGATGTTATGGATGTACACAGATACATCAGAACACAAACTGACTACGATGCAATCCAGGAGACAAGAGGTTTGTGGGAAGACGCATTTCAAAGTCGGGACTTAGAGGTAAATGGGAGTATTGGAACCGGTTCTTCTAAAACTGAAACCAAAGTCTTGAAACGGTTTCAAAATATGGTCGATGCCTATTACCCGGGCACGGAACTATCCTTTTCTGAATATGATTATTTTTACTGGAATGGTCACCCTGAATTACCACAGGTGGCAGCAGTTGGGCAAATGGATTTCCTGGGTTTTTTTGCAAGAATGGGGGTAAAACTTGCGTGCAACTGGTATGTGGGTGAACCCGACCAATCAGGCGGTAGTCATGACAAAGGGAAAGACAGCGCCGGGCAGGCTATGCTTAACGAAAAGGGAGAACCAAATCCAAAATACTGGGCATTCTGGCTTATGAGCAGATACTTTCAGGGAGAGGCTGTCAGCGCCGAATCAAGCGACTGGAGCAAGTTTTCGGTACATGCCTGCATGAAGAAAAAAGACATTATTCTGTTTATAGCAAACAAAGGGGATTATGATGCTGACACAGGGAGTTTTATCCCAGGCCAATCGGCTAAAATGGCTCAGATACAATTAAAAGGTCTCCAAAATAAAACCCTGAAAAAGCTGCAAATAAAGAAAATCCTTCGGTTCGGCATGGACGACCCATACGTTATCCAGATGGAAAAAACAGGCGTTGAAATTGACAATGGCACATTTACGTATGAATTTCAACCGCTTTCAATTTACGTCTTTGTTCTTTCCGTGAAAGGCCTTTGGAAAGAACCCAAAACATATCTCCATGTAAACCCCGAAAGGGTCGATTTTGGCCCACACGAAACCGGGAACATTGAAAAGAACGGGAAAAAACAATATATCATTCCAGTTAAGATAACCAATGCAAGACACGGAACGACAAGCTGGTCTGTAACCGAGCAAGCTTCATGGTTAGATATCGTAGGAGACACCAGCGGCGAGGTAAAGGTTACCGATACGGTATATCTGACTGTTAACCGGACAGGTTTATCAACGGGTAAATACAAAACTATCGTTACGGTAAAAACATCAGAGGGCACAGTAAGAATTCCGGTGACTCTGGAAGTAGTGCCTGGTGAGGCGGAAGGAACAAAAAGAATCTGCGACTTCGATACCGGTTCACTGGCACACACATGGAATGAAGTCGAACCATATTCCGTAGGCTGGTGGGATGGACATGGCGCTCCTGAAGACCGTGAAAATCCTTATATATACAGGTTTTCCCTCGACCAGGAAGAAAAACCCGCCCTGGGCGGATTAGCCTCTTTAAAAGTGGTTTTTGATCGATCAAACGGCGATACTGATAACGGGAAAGGCTATATGGCATTTGGTACTTACGGACATAAAAATGCAACCGCCGACTGGGTAGGGTACAAATACTTCCAATTTGACATTAAAACGGATACAAAAAATAATAAAACAACAAATCTCCTGATTGTAGTTTCTGATGAATCGGGCAACAGAGGCAAGCCATCAACCGGGATCAATTCTTATGATGAGCTGATGAAACTTACCGATGGAGACTGGCAAACAATAACAATACCACTTGACGGTAATTTTTATGACTGGCGTTATCCGGAAGGTCAAAATGGCTTATTCA
>CAYHQN010000264.1:0-2799 GCA_964358545.1 uncultured Tangfeifania sp.
CAACGCCCGGATTTGTATGACTTCAGCGCCGTTTCGGCAAATGAGTCAAGTTTTCTAGACAGGGCATCCTTCTCAAACTGTATATCCCATTCTTTCGCGTCAAAATTCCAGAACCACTTCCGAAAAGCCTCAAGTTCATTCGGCTTTAATCCTTGCACTTCTTTTTCAATTTGCTCTATTTTACTCATCCTTACAACTCCTGTCTTTTCTTGACTTTATTTTAACAAATTTTATTTTTAGGTGCTATACTTTTCTAATTGAGCTATATAAATTGTCGAGTCGGGTTGAGGTTTTGTTAACCCTCGGTTTTTCTGTTCTATTTCAGTAAAAAAATCAAGCAGGCTATGATGAGTAAATAAAATGTAAGCAGAAGAAAGCGAAAAAATTTAATGACTTTATTTTTATCCGGCAATCTTTCGTTTATAAATTCTGCTTCCTTTCCTATCGGGGTTTCTGCTGAAAAAACAGACAAAACATCTTCACCATTAATTCTTTTGTCAATAAACGGAAACATTTTGATAATTGATTCAGGGTGTTTTCCAATCAATCGCCACAGGGTGATAAATATACTGAATAGCAATATAAAGACGGCGGCTTTAATCATCATTATATTTTTATTTTTGGGTTAACGATAAAATAAGCGGTGAGCGAAGCGAATCCGCTTCATTGATTGGTTAGGTAAAAGATTCACTCCGCCGTCTTTTTCATTTTTTCCGTTTTGTTAAGTGTTAATTGGTATTGTGTCCCCAGATTAGAGTGTCCCTAGATTAAGATGTCCCTAGATTAAGATTATTAGATTATTAGCTAAAGGTCCACTCGGATAAGGGCAACAGTCGCCATACGTCCCGCAAGGTTACCATCGCGCCGGGATGAATGAAAACGCTGGTCTCGAAAGGTACACCAATTACCGCCAGTTATTGCAGCCAATTCGACACCAGCATTTGTGAGTTGTTTTCTAGCCAACTCATAGACGTTACAAAAATATCTGTCTCTGTCCCCTCTAACAAACGCTGTCGAATTGTTGCTATCAAGATCAACAAATGCCTTGAAAACTTCAGGTCCAACTTCAAAGCTGTTTGGTCCAATTGCAGGTCCCAGCCATACTAGTACATCTGAACCTTGACGCCGCACAGCAGCCAAAGTTTTTATTAACACTCCAGCGTGCAAGCTACGCCAACCAGC
The DNA here is from genome assembly GCA_964358545.1 of uncultured Tangfeifania sp. Taxonomy (GTDB): domain Bacteria; phylum Bacteroidota; class Bacteroidia; order Bacteroidales; family Prolixibacteraceae; genus CAINVV01. Next base: position 1,183 of record CAYHQN010000264.1, read on the forward strand.
ATGGGCAACACCAATACGCTGAGCATCCGAACTTGCAAAAACAACTGGCAAGCAGTCCGCCGACCTCACAGCGCACACCACACCTGGAGTTGATGTCACAACAGCATCTCCTTGATGAGTGTGATCGAATGGTAGTTCCAAGACGTCGCTCTTATGAACTTGATCTAGCCAATGTATTGGTCGTATCGGGTCAAGAGCTTTTTCAATAAGAACCCGACATTGAACAGCATCATCAGACATTCCTGAAAAAGAAACTAACTTATCGCCCGACCGAGCTAACGTTGTAAAAGCACATATCGAATTTAGTCTTGGCCAAGATGGTGCTACTACACTGAATCCTTTGAATTCTGTGATCATTTTATTGTCCCCTCTAACGCATTAACAATATTGTCAGAGTCCTCTGCACACGAAATAAATACTGTTTCTTCATTACTCAAAGGAATTGACGATCTGTCCCAAAGACCGCGATAATATCTATATAATACGCTATACATACTTCTTTGAGAATCTCTATTATTTGCATCACGCTTTACATACATTTGGGGCATTTCCCGACCATGATCTCCTCTGCCATACACAGCGATAGATGCAACACAATAGCTTCCGTTCACAAACATAGCCCGAAATATTGGTAAATCTTCAATGTTGCCCGCTTTGTATAGACGAATTTCTACATTCATCCCCAACTTTTTCTTAAGTAACAAAATTCGACCTAGTGCAATACGTGCTTGAGTTTGGTACAAATATTTCTCACAGCCTCTATTGCTGGCAGCTTCTATCAGGGCATTAGAATCAGGATGCGCAAGTAAAAGTTCTACTTGACCTCTTGATTGACGAATACGTTTCAGCATTTCTTCAAAGACAGGAAAAGTACAAAAGCTGTGTGCGTTAGTACCAAGTAATAAAAATGAAGTCTGCGATGCGCTCAAGGTTTTTGAATAGGTATCAGCAGCGATTGATGGCTCGACGGTATTTATACCTATGCTCCAAAATCTCAGCAATTCTCTAATAAGCACTGCTATACAAAAAATTAGGGTTAGGGTCAAAAGAAGAAGTTCATCTATCGTGGACAGTGTTGATCGCAAGAGAAATATCGTCAGTGCTGTAATCAGTATAAGCAGAGAAATCTGGCTAATAATAGTAATTCGGCGGTCTCTCAGGATTTCTCTTGTCTTCGGCGCTCTCGCTCGATTCCTAATTTTTAGTAGAACTCTGTTGAATAAGAGAACGATCAGCAGTTGTACAAACCCTGCTGACATGCTGATCAAAAAAGATTCTGTTTGAGATGTTCCGAACATAATATCTTTTAAACCTCACTCAAATGCCTAACAATTAATATACCCATTGGGTATTTACTGATTTCATGGTCGGAATATATCACATTCCAGCCGAAAAAGAGAAGCAAAAAATTACAAAAATCCGCTAAAATAAGCGATGCGCCGGGCCTTTTCTGTTAATATGGACTAAAAACCAAGTTGGTATAATATGGGGAAAGTGTCAGAAGATAAGTCTAAACTGCTTCCAAATATTCAGAGTCCGCTTGACGTGCTTTATGGAAGCCACAGTGAGAGAAAAGATGTTTGACGACACCATAGCCGCAATTTCAACTCCTGCCGG
>CAYHQN010000265.1:0-2788 GCA_964358545.1 uncultured Tangfeifania sp.
TAACCGGGAATTTCAAATAGTATAGTTTAGATTAGTACGATAATTTATAATGGCGAAAAGGGACCTTACAAATACCAGGAACATCGGGATCATGGCGCACATCGATGCCGGTAAAACAACCACTTCAGAGCGGATTTTGTTTTACACGGGTAAAGTTCACCGCATTGGTGAAGTTCACGATGGTGCAGCAACGATGGACTGGATGGAACAGGAGCAGGAGCGCGGAATTACGATCACTTCTGCTGCGACATTTACTGAATGGACATACAACGATATTGTTCATCAGATCAATATCATTGATACTCCGGGCCACGTCGACTTTACGGTTGAGGTGGAACGTTCGTTAAGGGTCCTTGACGTTGCGGTTGCAACCTTTTGTGCTGTAGGTGGGGTAGAAGCCCAGTCGGAGACTGTTTGGCGTCAGGCCGATAAATACGGGGTGCCTAAAATTGCATTCATCAACAAGATGGACCGTGCAGGCGCCGATTTTTTCAATGTTTACAACGACATCAAGGAGAAGTTGGGAGCCAATCCGGTTCCGATTCAAATACCAATTGGGGCTGAAGAGCGTTTCAAAGGGATCATCGACCTGGTGGCCATGAAATCAGTGGTATGGCTCGATGAAACCATGGGAGCCGACTACTCTGTTGAAGAGATCCCGGCCGACATGATGGAGCTTGCTATGGAATGGCGTGAAAAACTGGTTGAATCAGTTGCAGAGCAGGATGAAACTTTGATGGAGAAATTCTTCGAAGATCCTAAGAGCATCACTGAAGACGAGTTGAAACACGTTATTCGCAAAGCGACCCTTTCAGGGGTAATTATTCCGATGCTTTGTGGTTCAGCATTCAAAAACAAAGGGGTTCAGACCCTTCTGGATGCGGTTTGTGCTTATTTGCCCAATCCGTTGGATGTTGCCTCTATTATTGGGAAAGATCCTGACACAGGCGAAGAGATTGAAAGAAAACCCGATGTCAATGAGCCGCTTGCAGCACTTGCATTCAAGATTGCTACAGACCCCTATGTAGGCCGTTTGTGTTTCATTCGTGTTTACTCAGGTAAAATTGATGCGGGATCCTATGTTTTAAATACCCGTACTGGCAAGAAAGAGCGGATATCCCGTCTCTTCCAGATGCACTCCAACAAACAACAACCCCGCGATGTAATTGAAGCAGGCGACATCTGTGCCGCTGTAGGTTTCAAAGACATTCGCACCGGTGATACCTTATGTTCCCTGGATCATCCGATCGTTCTCGAATCGATGACTTTCCCGGAACCCGTAATTGGTATCGCTATTGAGCCAAAAACACAAAAGGATCTGGACAAATTGTCAAACGGACTGGTGAAACTTTCCGAGGAGGATCCTACTTTCCAGGTAAATACCGATCAGGATAGCGGACAGACCATCATTCGCGGAATGGGTGAGCTTCACCTTGAGATTATTGTCGACCGACTGAAAAGGGAGTTTAAAGTTGAATGTAACCAGGGTGCTCCTCAGGTTTCTTACAAAGAGACCATTACCAAGGAGGTTAACTTGCGTGAAGTGTTCAAAAAACAGACCGGTGGTCGCGGTAAATTTGCTGATATATCTGTACGCATCGGTCCGGTTGATGAAGGCAAAACAGGTCTTCAGTTTGTCGATCAGATCAAAGGGGGAACAATTCCGCGCGAATACATTCCTTCTATTGAAAAGGGTTTCAAAGAGGCTATGAACAATGGTCCCTTGGCCGGTTATAAGATTGAGAATCTCAAAGTGGTTCTGGTCGACGGATCATTCCACCCGGTTGACTCCGATGCCCTCTCTTTCGAGTTGTGCGCCAAACAAGCTTTCAGAAATGCGGCATCCAAGGCAAAACCAATCTTGCTTGAGCCTATTATGAAGGTGGAAGTTGTTACTCCGGACGATTACATGGGTGATATTGTCGGTGATTTAAACCGCCGTCGTGGTCACATCGAGAGCATGGATGACAAATTTGGCGCCCGCGTCATTAAGGCATTGGTTCCGCTATCCGAGCAGTTTGGTTACGTAACAACCTTGCGTACCCTCTCTTCAGGCCGTGCAACCTCCACGATGGAATTTTCCCATTATGCAGAAGTTCCAAGGAATATTGCCATTGCAGTTCTTGAAAATGTAAAAGGAAAAACAGAGTTGTTATAACACTAAATACGTTCTTATCATGAGTCAAAAAATCAGAATTAAACTGAAATCGTACGATCATAATCTGGTTGACAAATCAGCTGAGAAGATTGTAAAAACTGTTAAATCTACAGGTGCTATTGTAAGCGGACCTATTCCGCTCCCGACACACCGTCGTATTTTCACAGTTTTAAGATCCACCTTCGTCAATAAAAAATCGAGGGAACAGTTCGAATTATCTTCCTACAAGAGATTGATCGACATTTACAGTTCAACCGCAAAAACTATCGATGCCTTAATGAAGCTGGAATTGCCCAGTGGTGTTGAAGTTGAAATTAAAGTTTGATAAACTGCTTAACAAGTAGAAAAAATGCCAGGATTAATTGGAAAAAAAATCGGAATGACTTCCGTATTCAGTGTTGAGGGGAAAAACATCCCATGCACTGTGATTGAGGCTGGTCCATGCACGGTAACCCAGATCAGAACCCTTAAAACCGATGGTTATGAGGCTGTTCAGTTGGGATTTATCGACAAAAAAGAGAAGCATGCGACGAAAGCAGAAATCGGCCATAATAAGAAGGCCGGTACTACTCCTAAGAGAAAAGTGGTAGAATTTGATGGGTTTGGTAGCGATGTGAAGCTGGGGGATGT
>CAYHQN010000266.1:0-2787 GCA_964358545.1 uncultured Tangfeifania sp.
ATGCCTGTACACTTTGAAAGTGCAAAACGAAAAGCAAATAGGGTTTCGGTGGTTCTTCCGGTTTTGGTTTTTAGGTTGGGTATTAGATTTTTCTTTTATTGTAAATAAGAAAAGAGTAAAGCTATGATAGACAATGCCGTAAACAATATGAGGAAGGGTTTGCTGAAAAGACAGGAAGCAATGGCTAAGCATCACGCCCGCAAGGAAGAATTTGTGAATAAAAGGGGAATGATAATACAGGATATTGAAGAGGCCAGAACCATCTGGGAAAATGCAATGGAACAATCGCCCAAAACTGAATTTCAGAAATTTTAAGAAAAAATATTTAATAAAATAATAAAAGTAATAATTATGCAGAATAAAATAAGCAATAACGAAACGAATACTGTCCTGGAACCAAAACAAATGGCCAATTTTGTTGAGACAGAGTACATTAAAGGCATCACTAGCCGTGGTCTTACTTATATAAAAGCAGGTTTTCCTGTCCATTTCAGGGGCCCGTCGGGAACCGGAAAAACAACCATTGCCATGCACCTGGCGAGTAAAATCGGAAGGCCGGTGGTCATTATTCATGGCGATGCAGAATATAAAACATCCGATCTGGTTGGAAGCGAATCTGGTTACAGGTTCAGAAAATTAGACGACAGGTTTATCCATTCTGTTCATAAAATGGAGGAGGATATGGAAAAGAAATTTGTGAACAATCGCTTAACGATAGCCGTTAAAAATGGTTTTACACTGATATACGACGAATTTACCCGCTCGCGCGCCGAAGCAAATAACATCCTGTTACCCATCCTTCAGGAAAGAATGATGACCACCTCGGCAGGAAAGGAAGAGGATTATTATATGAAAGTACATCCGGAATTCCGCGCCATCTTTACTTCAAATCCCGAAGAATATGCCGGTGTTAACCGGACCCAGGATGCACTGCGCGACCGTATGGTAACGCTGGATGTTGATCATTTCGACTATGAAACCGAGTTGCAGATTACCAGGGCAAAATCGGAGCTTTCATTGGAAGATGCTGAAAAAATTGTGAAGATTGTAAGAGGTTTGCGCGAATCGGGGAAAACAGAATTTGACCCAACCGTTCGTGGTTGCATTATGATTGCAAAAACGTTGGCAACCATCAATGCAACACCTTCTAAAAATAACGAAATGTTCAGATTAATCTGTCAGGACATCCTCACTTCCGAAACCAGCAGGGTTGGCTCAAAAACCAATCAGGAAAAGGTTAGATTAATTGTTAATGAATTGATCGAAAAAAATTGCTAATAGCTTAAAATAATAATTTAATCAAAAATAAATAAGGACTATTATGCCAAATGTTAATCCAGTTAAAGGCGTGCATGATATTAGTTCATTGCGTGTCGCCAAAAAAAGTTGTATTCCTGGTAAACAACAGACCAATTTTCTTGAACTCTACATGCTTGATAAAGAAAAAGAAAGAATAAGTAATGAGGAGAAAAGAATAATTTTACGGCTTGAGACCCTTAATAATCGGCTGAATGAAATTCAGCAGTTTTTTCATGAGAAATTGGGACAAGTCCAAAATCATGAACCATTAGAAAACAGTCAAAAGGCCAGTAATAAGGAGAAAACGGATTTTAAAACCATGTTGATAGACTACTAAAAAATAATGCGTTATGGCACAAGAACAAATTACCCATGCTGTTAATGCGACCGGACTTGCCGATATTCTCGAAAGAGTACTCGATAAAGGGATAGTAATTGCCGGCGATATCAAGATACAAATTGCTGATATCGATTTGCTGACCATAAAAATCAGACTGCTGGTTTGTTCGGTTGACAAAGCCATGGAAATGGGCATCAACTGGTGGCAGGAAGACACTTATCTGTCGACCAAAGCAAGGGAAAAAGAACTGATGCAGCAACAAGAAACATTGGAAGCTCGTCTCGAAAAACTAGAAGCACTCAATACACCATCTTAAATAGATCAATTTAAATACTTTCAACAAAATGGAAAACGATAAAGATAAAGAAAAGAAAGAGGAGTCAGCTTTCGAACTTTTCGGGCTCGGCGGTTTGTTTAAAGGTATCGAAAAACTGGTAGACCTTGCCGGGAAACTCGAAGAAAAGGGAGGAATGAGCAAGGAAGGCGAGTTCAACCTCGATCATATCAAAAAAGGGATGAAAGGCGTTTATGGTTTTACTATCAACACTGCCGGCGGAGGAGCCCCCAAAGTCGAAACATTCGGAAATATCAAAAAAACACCTGAAGGACCTAAAGTGGATGAAGAACGGGAGCCGATAACAGATATATTCGATGAGGAAAATGAAATTATTGTCATTGCCGAAATGCCTGGCATTGAACAAGAGGATATAAAAATTGACTTAAAGGAAGATATGCTTGAAATATCAGCGGTTAGCAAAAGCAGAACTTACCGCAAAGAGTTGCTACTTCCGGTAAAGACCATCAAAGAAAACCTAAGTCACAAATTTACAAATGGTATCCTTGAAATCAGAATAACAAAATAAAGACCATGGCACTTACCGGTTTAGACAACAACGACCTTAAACTCATCATCTTCGGCGGGAAAGGCGGAGTAGGAAAAACCAGTTGTGCCATTGCAACAGCCCTCGCTCTATCGGCCAATTATAAAACTCTTCTGATATCAACCGATCCGGCTCATTCTTTGTCGGACAGTCTGGAGCAGGAAATTGGATTTAAGATTGTTGAGATAAACGGTACAAAACAATTATCGGCCATCGAAGTGATTGCCGAAGAGGCACTTTCCAAATTTCTATCAGGGCATCAGGAAC
>CAYHQN010000267.1:0-2780 GCA_964358545.1 uncultured Tangfeifania sp.
GTTTCTCGTTGGCGGCCCTTTCCCACTCCAGATGGGAAGCACATCCTATACAATAGAATGTTGGCCCCCCGAAATTTTGAGATTTATCTTATGAATCTTGAGACCCGGGAGGAAACACGTTTGACCTTTGATGAGGGTTTTGATGGCTATCCTTCGGTTTCTCCGGACGGACGAATGATGTCTTATTCATCCATGAGGGGCAATGCGCCGAATGATCATAGTCTCTATCTTCATATGATGGACATTTCCAATTTGAATTTGGGAGAAAAGTGGCATTTACCGATGGTTTCTTATAAAATCAAAAAGCAATAGAGCCTTGAAGGCTCAAAAAGCAATAGAGCCTTGAAGGCTCACTGCGATTCCCATGAGTCCCAGGCGCAGACCTAAATCAATACAATAGCGATTGTGGGAATGCCAAAGATCGTCGAGCCCAAGGCCGCCAATCATGTGTTATGCGGAGTATTTAATTATGCGGAGTTCAGGTCGATGTTGAACCCCAAATCGTGGGCTTCGACGACAAATGAACTCCGCATAATATTGGCATGTTTGGACGATCTCAATCTCGGGAATGTTCTCATCACTGGCCCACAACCCCAGATGCACAGCATAGGAGATACTCCACGCGTCAATTCGGTGGCAGTAGCCAGTCTCGCGCAGAAAAACGGCGAAGCCATCAAGATACGGCCCTACCGGGCTCAATCAAGCGCGAGCACGCCAAAACTCCGAACGTAAATAATATTCCAACATTGTCCTCCTTTTAGACCGGCCGAGGTAATCTCGACGGCATGGAGGTTGTGCCATCCTTGTAGGGCGTTTTTATTTTATAGTATAGGAATCTGAAAACAGCCTAGACTGGCGCTGGTTTCACGTCGAGGTGCCAAACTTGCTTTCCATTTTTTTTAGTTTTGAGTTCCGAGCTGAAGGTGAACCCATGTTGGTTGGTGTAACGCATGGGGAGCAGGATGCCTGAGAGGCAATTCACGCAAGCGATGTAGGGTGGATCTTGTGGATCGCCCGAGCAGGGGTCGTAGATTGATTCCACCTGGGCAATGGAGGGCCTGTCAGTGGCGCCGCACTGATGGCAAACGAAGTCGAGTTTACGCAACCTTTTTAAGAACAATGGGATCTCCTCGGTTAGGGAAGTGGATTTGTGTTTTGGTCATTTCGAGTTTGCACTTGGGGCAAGTGAGCGGGTCATTTCCTGAGAAGGCCCGGATGCGATGGCGCCAAGATGTCCTTAACCACATTTGTGGCTCATCAAGATTTAGCAAGACTCTTGATCTTTCGAGGTTAGCGCTGCGAGACCTTGCAGCCAGGAGACCTGAGTAGCGGATTTGCTTAAAGTGGTGGTCATGGATATGGGCGACGAGTTTTCCAATGAAGTCGAGAGCTGGTAGGGCGATATTGATTTTGCATTTGTCCTTATGATCCTCATACCAGAAGGTGACAATGTTATTGATAAAGGAAGTGATTCTAGTTTGGGCTATGGCGGGTCGTTTGGTGTATCGGCCAATGTACTTGACAACTTTTTTAGCATCGGCCAATTTTTTCCCGATGTGGACGTACCACTGTTTTGCCGATGAGTAGGCTTTATCAAGGATGCATGGGTCCATTTTTATTTCGCCAGATTTGATGGCTTCACGAAGTGCCGTGATGATTTGATATCGCCAAGTTTCCTTGAGGGCCAGGTGGTGGAGATACGAGTTGTGGATCCACTTGGTTTTACATTTTGAAAGTCCACCGCAGGAGATGAGAAGATGGATATGCGGGTTGAACTTGAGGTCACGCCCAAAGGTGTGGATGACAACCATAATGGCAGGGGTGTATCCAAACTTACTTTTGGTGTGAAGTAGAATGGCGCGAGTGGCCGCCTGCGCCAAGATATTGAGTCCGATTTTTCGATAGATTTGAATAATGGGCCAGAGGATATCAGGAACGGTAAAGACGATGTGTTGGTAGGGGATATTGAGGAAGGTGGTTTGGTATTTGTCGATCCAGGTATTGGTTTGCACAGTGCCACAGCGGGAACAGAATCTGGATTTGCAAGTGAAGTGGACCTGCTTTGTCAGCAGACAGCTTTGGCACTGATATACGGCATGCCCAAGGCTGATTTTGCATTGGAGAACTTTGCGAACATTGGTAAAGACTGCGTCTCGGATGCGCTTTTCATATTTTTTGACGAAAGCATCCCAGTTACCATTGGTGCTAAAAATATCGGCGATTGATGCTCCGGTGACGACTTCCATAGGCCATCAAGTCAACCTCAATCCCTCGGATCAAGCAAGGAGATTCCTAGGTTGGGCCGTAGGCCCTAAGTTCTTATGCAAGGAGGTTTTTTGTTATGAAATTCTCACTCCACATTCGCGCCGAGATTTCGCTCGAGAATTTTTCGTTTCCCCAGGTTGTTTTGATGGTGAAAGAGGTCTTTGACAGAGAGGGATTGCCTGGGTTTGTGAGAGCCTTTATACAGGTTATAGAGGCGCGGCATTTGGCAAGTGGTATCAAATGTAAGCATTGTCAAAGTGAACATCTGCACGTCCATACTAGTTGGCTTTGGTTGCTGTGCCTGCGTGGAGAGAGAATCCAGAATTGTTTGCAACCAGTCCTGTTCTGGATTTGTGGTCTCCGTTGGGCAGAGACTTGATGGACTATCGCTGACTTTCCTTTTGGAATCTCTTCAGGAAAAAACCGTAAGCCATGCCGTTTCCTTAAACCCGATCAAGGCACTAGTACACCTCGGCGGAAGTCCTGGTGTGTTTTGCGCAGCGGATTTTAGATTA
>CAYHQN010000268.1:0-2733 GCA_964358545.1 uncultured Tangfeifania sp.
GGCTGATATAGATAGATATTATAAGTAAAAATCATTTTAGTAAAGTAGAAATAATCGCCGTTTTTGAATCGGGGTTGAATTTAATTGTATCAGGAACCTGATGTTGATCATGGGATGGCAAATGGGTCAGTTTATCATGGAGCTCTGAGAGGGCTTGCTGGCGAACTTTCTGTAAACGCACAGCTGTCTTGAAATAGTGTTTTTTTATGTTGATAGCTACAAGTATAAATAATCCGGTAATAACCAGCGTGATCCAGCCTCCTTCGCCGAATTTGATGATGGTTACCGATATAAGGATAAAGGAGGTTAAAACAAAACCTATGCCATTGACAGATAATTTTCTTTTCCAATGGTTCAGTTTGCCACGTTCCGTCCACCAGTGTTTGACCATCCCAAGTTGCGAAATGGAAAAAGTGATAAACACGTTGATACTATACAGAACAACCAGCAATTGAACAGAACCTCTAGACAATGCCATCAATAAAATAGCTGAAAATCCCATCAATATTACGCCATTCATTGTGACTAACCGGTCGCTGAGTGACGCGAATTTCTTAGGGAACCATTTGTCGATGGCCATGTTGGCCATAATCCTTGGTCCGTCAATAAACCCGGTTTGCGCAGCAACAAATAGCAAAGCCGCTTCTGAAACCAAGGTTGTCAGGATAAAACCCTTCGACCAAAATGGACTCCAATTTGCTGTCACACTGTCAAAAAGTACAGCATTGAGGGTTTTGGTCGAACTGATCTGCACATTGTACAAAGCATAGGCAATCATCAGTCCCATAACGATAAATGAGAGCGAAACAGCCATCAGCAACATGGTTCTTTTGGCTGTTTTGACCTTTGGTTCCCTCAGAATAGGCATCCCGTTGCTAACAGCTTCAATCCCGGTAAAGGTTCCTGCGCCCATGCTGTATGCTTTCAGAATGATGAACAAGGTACCCCAGATTCCAAGTTGACTGATGGAAGAGTGTAACTGGGTAGATGTTTCGAGCGAAACTGCCTGGAAGTCACTAGCCTTGATAGCGATGGCATAGATGATTACAAATATGTGGGAGGCGATGAAGATCACAAAGATGGGGGTAAGGGATACCACTGACTCCTTGACACCCCTGAGGTTTAATAAAATAAGCAGGCACACGCCACCAATTGCAATGCTTAATTTATGTGCTTGCATAGATCCGGGTAAGAAACTGAAAAGGGCATCCGTCCCACTTGATACGGAGATTGTGATAGTCAGAACGTAATCAATGATGAGGGCACAACCGGAAATCATCCCGACAGTGGGTGAAAGAAGTTTACTTCCAACCAGATATCCTCCGCCTCCCTGCGGGAAAAGCTTGATGATCTGGCTGTAACTGGAGCTGATGATGAATATGGTAAAAACAGTGCCGAGTCCCACGAAAATTGCCAGCATCGTGTGTCCCTGCAGGTTACGGTAAGCCTCTTCAGGCCCGTAACAGGAGGAGGAGATTCCGTCTGCCCCCAAACCAATCCAGGCAAAAAAGGCGACCAGTGAGAGTTTATGGAATATTGATTTGTCTTGAATGGTTTTCGCTCTCCCGATAAAGATGTTCTTGAATTTTCCAAGGAACGGGTAACTTTCTTCAGCTTCTGTCATGAAAAAATTTCAAATCTAGTTTTCGGAGGCAAAGAACGGTATCATTTAATAAGGCAATTATCAAGAATGGAAGGGATAGTATAAAGATTTTATAAAGAGCCTATCTAGGTTTCGATTCCGAGATTAGGTCAGGTGTTATTGGAATAATGAACTTTTATGATCAATAAATTTATTTTATTGGTATTATTTGTTTATATTTGTATATATTTGTATATAGGCTAATCAAGCTTAATCCGTTAATTATCAATTTAAATACCAAAATTATGGAACCAATTATTGTTGTTGGAATTGCTATCGTTGTCCTTTTCTTTTTTGCCGGGGTTAGAATCGTCAGGCCAACGCACCGGGCCTTGGTGGAAAGATTGGGGAAGTACCACCATTTTGCCTCTTTTGGCTTCAACTGGATCATTCCCGGTATCGACAGGATGTTTATTATTAATGTCACGGAGAAGATGATCAATGCCGAACCTCAGGAGATCATCACCAACGATAACCTGAACGCCAGGGTTGATGCGCAGGTTTATTTTAAAATTAAATCGGACGAAGATAGTGTCAAAAACTCCCAGTACAATGTGAACAGCATTGAATATCAGATAGTCAACCTGGCTCGCACCACTCTGCGTAACATCATTGGTACCATGACCCTGAAATCTGCCAACAGCGAAAGGGGAAAAATCAACAAGGAACTGCACACCACATTACTGTATGAGACCCGGAATTGGGGTATCGAAATTGTACGTACGGAACTGAAAGAGATTGATCCGCCGAAAGACGTACAAGAGACCATGAATAAGATTGTAAAGGCCGAGAATGAGAAGATTGCTGCCATCGATTATGCTACTGCTACCGAGACCAAAGCAGACGGGGAGAAGAGGGCAGAAATCAGGAAAGCCGAAGGAATCAAGCAGGCCGCAATTTTGCGTGCAGAAGGTGAAGCACAGGCCATACAGCTGGTCAATGAGGCAGCCGAAAAATATTTTGTTGGAAATGCCCAGATGCTGCGCCGGATACAGGCCATGGAGACCTCCCTGAAGGACAATTCAAAAATTGTTGTTCCGATGGGATCAGACCTTGTCAATGTGATGGGGGAGATGGGCGGTATTATTCCA
>CAYHQN010000269.1:0-2723 GCA_964358545.1 uncultured Tangfeifania sp.
TTCGGGCAAAATATCAGTGAATACGACCTGATACTGGCACAACAGGAAGATTGCATGAAGGAAATGCGAAATTACTGTGAAAAATATTTCGAAAATGAGCTGCAGTTACTATGTACTATCCCTGGCATTCAACTGTTAAGCGCCATGATAATCATTGCCGAACTTGGGATTGATTTAAAAACATTTGCTACCGGAGCAGCATTGACCGGATGGGCAGGTTTGCGCCCAAGAAACGATGAGGGTGCCAGGAAAATAAAGAGCCATAAAATAACAAAAGGCAACAAATACCTGAAAAGAATACTCGTTCAATGTGCATGGGCAGCATCCCGTCAGAAAAACTGTTGGTTAAAGTCAAAATATGAGCAAATATGTGTTCGGAAATCAAGCAAAAAAGCACTTATAGCCATATCCCGCAAGCTGTTCGTAATAATTTGGATTGTCCTTTCAAATCATGAAACGTACCGCGAATTTGTTCCTAAAATTGATCCCATGCAACGGCTAAAAAAAATCGATTATTACAATAAAAGGCTGTAAGAGTTACAGATCGTATAACCTATTAACAGCATCACGGAAGTCGGTTATCTTTATGGTGGTTCGGCCCCGGTTTCAAACTGACTGATATTTTCAGGCACACGCACGTGAGCACTGAGCTCGCAGAGGAAATTGTTTCTAAAACTTTCAGGAATCCGAAATCAAAACATCTTCGGACAGATATTCTATTGTCTGCCATTTTCATGCCTAAAACGGATGTCATAGATTAGCAGACAAATACAACTTCAATCTTAAAAGATTTATAGAGGAAAGTTATTAACATTCCTTGATTTTTTTCATTCCAATAATAACTTAGGATTGAACAGCCGTGTACAAACCTTGCAGAATCAAAGTTTTTCCCCAATTTTGTTTTACTTTTAAAATCTAACCTAGGAGCCTGTCGGACTTCCATTTTTCAAAAATAGGTAAGTTTCCATTTTGACCCGCATTTGAGATGTTAATTTCGTTTTCGATGATTGTCTGACTTCAATTTTCGGTGTCATATTCAATTTCAGATCGATTTCAGTGGCCAAAAATGCAATTAATGGCATTTTTATGCCATTTGCATCTTGAAAAACCGTTTTAGGTTATAGGCAGAACAGACCAATGACCATTCTGTGTCTGTTTCGGATTCCCCTCTTAACGAAAATCGCCTGAAACCCAATATTTCTTTGATGATCCCAAAAACCGGTTCGACGGTTTGTTTTCTTTTCTTGTATATCTCTTTCCCTTCTTCGCTTTTCAATTTCTGCCCCATCTTTTCAGCCGGGGTTATGCTTTGTGTTGTTTCAGGTTCTTGTGCTAAGTGGTTGTTTAAAAAGCTGTTGTGCTTTTCTCTTGAGGTGGAGATGATTGGTGATATATTTTTTTGTTCGCAATCAGCAATGTTATTCTCGCTGAAGTAGCCTGTGTCTGCAACTGCGGTGGATATTTCACCTGAAAACTCTTCAGGTACAGATTCAATGGCCGGGATAAATTCCTGCTTATCATTGGCGTGTGAGTTGCTGTAAGCCCCAACTATAACCATATCATCGTTTACCGCAGCTTGTCCGTTGTAACATTGGTCAAAACCTCTGGAGGTTTTCATTATCCTGGATTCAGGATCGGTAAAATTATACTGGTCTTTATCGTTTGGCTCATCTGATGGAGCTTTGGGTTCTTTGCCCCTGGGGTTCTTGCCAGTCTTTTCTTTCTTCTGGTTACGTTGTTCCATTTTGGCATCATATTCTTCTTTCTCTTTTTTGTAACGCTCTGATGCTCTCTGTTCCACAACGCTTTTTGCTTCCTGTATTTTGGCCAAACGGTCTTTGCGTAGCTTTAATTCTTCCGGTATGTCCAAGTCTGATCCTTTTTCGCTTTCGTCTTTGGAGGCTGCCAGGTCTAATAATTTCTCAATCTCTTCTTCCAGTTGTTTTTCTAATTTTTGTATGTACTCGTAGCTCATCGCCTTATGGCGCGAAGCATTGGCCTGTACTTTGGTGCCATCAATATAAATATTGCCAAGCTTAACAAGCCCAAGCTCTTTGCCCATTAACAATATCTCTTTGAACCATCCTTTTATCTGGCCAAGGAAACGTTTGCGGAACTCTGATATGGTATCATGATCCGGGTGGTGGTTTCCGGCAACAAAGCGGAAAGCGACAGAATCGAAGGTGGAACTTTCGATTTTACGAGAACTGAATACCCCGGTAGAATAGCCATAAAACAGTAAGGATAAAAGCATCCGTGGATCGTATGCAGTTGATCCAACACCTTTGTATTGACTGTAAATCCTTCTCATATCAAGTTTATCAACTACATCAACAACAAACCGTGCAAGATGATTCTCCGGTAACCAATCCCCAAGATCATATGGCATTAGCATTCGTTGTTCTCTGTCTGCTCCAATAAATTTTTTCATGTACGCAAGATAATAATTATCCTGTAAATTACAAAGTCCGACAGGCTCCTAGGGTAGATTTTTGCTACCATTTATTCCGTATATCAGAACAATGTTTTTAAAATCACCAGAAAAACTCGTTATTAATTTGGGAAAATAGTTTTCAAACTTTCCGACACCTTTTATTTTTATAACTTTTTTAATCATTTGTAATGTCATTCTATGATTTGTTCTGCTTGCAACTAACGTTCTATCATTTTACTTATCGTTTTCCCAAAGTTAGATTGAAATAATCATAAAGTCAAATTAAATG
>CAYHQN010000270.1:0-2670 GCA_964358545.1 uncultured Tangfeifania sp.
CCGATAAAGATATAATTGCAGATGCCCTTGTCCTTTACGGCAGAAAGAATATTGACTACATAGATGCCTATAATGCTGTTTTTATGAAATATCACGGTTTTCAAGAAATTTATTCATACGATGAAGATTTTGACGTAATTGAGGATATCAAAAGGGAAGAACCGTAAAAAAGTTTATGAATAGGCTGCCTGTGCAAAATGCGTGGTGTCGAGGAACTTAGGAAATAGGGGAGAGGGAGATATGGTTTCCTCTTTCGAAATTTCATTTAATATTTTGCGAGCAAACGAAGCCTCACGGTTTGGGTGTAAGCCGTTTGCGCTTTGTTATGTGCCGTGTCTTATTTCCCTTCATGTCCTTTGAAATCATTTTGTTTAACGAATTATTCAAAGTTTGTCCAATCAGCTCTTTAGTGACGGAATCATGAGAATCAATTTTTAGAATCTTTTCTTCCTTTAAATTACCATTTTTATCAAAACCTCGAACTATAAGCTCAAGAGGCGCTTTGCGATCATCTCCGAGTTTGATTCCCTCAAAATGTGCTTTGATGATTGCAGTAACCAAGTTAATAACACTTGCGGTAAGACTTATTCCTGCAGCCCCTAATGACAAATAAACGAGCAATTCCGGACCACTTTCATGCTCTTGAAAAGAAATTCCAGTAGAAGGATGAGAACGGAGATACTCATCAATGATCCGATATGCTTCAGGAGAATGTTCGCGGTGATAACAACCGACTATGACTCGTACTTTGATTGAAACCGATAAGCCGTTGCCTTTCTCTGGTGAAGAAGCCTCGAATTTTTTAATGCGATTGCGGAATTCATTTTCCCAAATCATACCGTCTCCTTTTTATAGACGTGGCGCTTAACTACTTCACATCCGCAATCAATTGCGTATATCCCAATCCCAGCTACAAGCCCATTTTCAAGCCTACTATAATCAAACCCCTCATCTCTGTCAATGGGATTCTTGACTATTAGCAAAAGTAATGCAAATTCAATCCGTATACTTGGTTACTCTGAAAATCATATAGTTATACGGTATAACATCATTATATAGCACAACATCTGTCTGATGACTTTTTTTCACAATTCTTGCATTAACTGGATCGTAGCCCCAATCGTCCCAACTGAACTCATCATTTGGGGCTTGAACAACGATATAATTGCCAGAGGCTAAACGAACGCCTAACGCTACACCACTATCAAAATCCAAGCCAAGAAAACACTCATGAATTTTTTTGTTTTCGTTGCGACTTAAAACCATCTCAGCTATTCCTGTGCCTAAAGCTGAAAAAGGAGCCAACGTCGGCTGAGCTGTTGTTAGCAGTGTGAGTCCGCCTTGAAATTCTTTTGACTTAAGAACGTGAAGTATTTTTTCATCGCCATCATTTTTTACATTAATAGTAGCAGCCTTAAAAGCAACTCCTTGCTTACCCACATTAAGACCAATAAAAATGGGATAACCGACAACCCCAGCGCCTTGTCCTTCTTGTGCTTCATAAACTTGACTGAAAGTTAGAGTCTCTTTCTGTAATGCCTGTTGGGGCATGCTATTATCGGCCTGAAAAGTAAACATTACCTCATGATTTCCCCTTCCAGGATAATCATAGACTTTAAGCTTATCTAATCGCACGTTAATTCGAGATAGTGTAGAATCTGCTTGTATTTTTTGTGCGGATTCCACATCACGAAGCTTACTGTTCGAAGTTGTTACCAACGGCAGATAACCAATTTGGCACTCAGTGTGTTCGTATGCCTGAGGCTTACTACTCCAGAACGCCGTCGCAAAATTATTTTGCTTGGGCAATACATCTCCTTTTATTTCGGAAGTAAGATAGTTCTTTTTTTCGGGCGGTACCTCTCCTATTATTTCGAAATATTGTTTCTTTTCGCTTTGAGAAAGCTCGCCAACTGCTTTATGGGTTGGAAAGATTAATTGAGGGGCTGTTTTTGCATTTTCCCCAGAAACGCTTGTAACAAAGAAAATTGTACAAAAGAAAGCAAACACTTTCAACATAGATTTCATCACTTTATTTCCTTTCTATTTTTATCCGCACTATTCGGACAATTTATAAATGAAACTATTGCTGTTAGCCCAATTCTGCCTTAAAACATGGTTTCATACCTAATATAATCCTCCCTTCCCCCTCTCATCCCCCCGGCCTGTTAACAACCTTATTCTTAGGGTCGTCGTACCATTGAAAATAAGTCAGTGTATTTTCTCTGCCAGATTGGACAAGGGCCTCTTTAGTTTTGTCGTCAAGGTCAAACTGTGTTGTTTTCACGCCGAGGGTGTCTATGTAAATGGTTCTCTGCCAGTCATCGCTGTGCAGATGCTGATTTGTCTGAGCTTCCATGATGGTTTCAATCAAGCCCCATGTGTAGTCAAAGAAATTATCAATCGTATGCACAACAGGTTCTGAATGGTTCCTGAACATATTTATCTCTTCTTTTGAATCCAGCCTGAATCCGAGGGTCTCTTTGTTGTAGACATACGGGCTTAGATTGTTGCCCCATGACTTTAATCCAAGGTTGGTTTTCTCATAGTATTCCGGCAATAAGGAGTTTTTGCGCAGGTCGGCATCATCAATGTATTTTTTCCTGTCAAAAAGCTTTACAGGATAATTATCAAGGACTCCTCCGTCAACATAGATGTCGCCTCTTACGC
>CAYHQN010000271.1:0-2638 GCA_964358545.1 uncultured Tangfeifania sp.
AGGCTGATATAGATAGATATTATAAGTAAAAATCATTTTAGTAAAGTAGAATTATCGGCAATTCAATTGGATCCAGCTTTCAGGGAGTAAATCTTCTCTCTCATCTCTTCCAGATTTCCAATAAGAATGTAATATCGATACTCGTAAACCGAATTTTTGTACAGAATCTCCTTTTTCACCGGTGCGATGTAGGAGGTTGAACCATCTGCTGCCTCTTTACCGGGAACCCCTGACATACCAGCCAGAAATTTTTTGCAGAGCGGATTGTATACTGCCATACCCCAGCCCGTATCGTCGGTGAAGGCCATCCAATTTTCGGGCAGATCCTCGTAGATACCCCAAAATCCGCTTGAAAGATTTTTTACAGGAAGCCGAATAGCCGGGGCCCCGGTAAACGGCGCGGTTCCCTGATAAGTATACAAATTCTGCAAGGCTGAGACAGGATAGACTGCCGGTAACTCCTGGTCGCACAAAATGCTGTCGCCATAGATATTGTCGGTGCGGTGGCAGGTCAGACGGTTCCTGACCTCCAGCACATTGCCGTTCAGCGTCGTCCATTGCTCCATCTCTGCCTCTGCCGGCTTGTTGTTCATGTCCCACTGCATAGGAATGCACTTGACATAGAGTTCGTTGCCAGACTTCTTATAATCCAGAATTTGTGCCCTGTTCCGGAAGGCATCCCCTACCTTAATCGGATTCCACGACCAGGGCGACCACCTTGGCGCCTGACCTTCCGCTTTGCGGTCGAGCGATTTCCCGGCATAGTATGATTGCTGGATGTACCTTCCCTCGTCAGCAATGTTGACCACACTGCGGGAGGAGCCGGAGAGCGAAAGCCAGGAGATGGCCCCGCCACGGGTTAGATCAAGTTTTAATATAAGAATGCCATTGTCAGCAATGAGTTCAGTGGGTGTACCGGTATCAAATTTGTTTGTCGTCTGACTTGTGCAATGCATGTTGATCAACAGTACAAAAGAGAGCAGGAAAAAATTTCTCATGTTATAGTCGTTTGTATTTTGGTTTTAGTTCTGTGGGTGATTGTGAAAAGGATCATCAAAATTGTTGCCAATAGCGCCATAACTGCCCCGAAATAGAAGGGCGCATCAGAATTTACTTTGTCGTACAATATCCCGGCAATCAGACTGGCAGGTAGCAAGGTAATTCCAAGTACTGCGTGATATAGGCCATATCCTGTACCTTTCAAATCTTTGCTGACAATATCAGAAATCATCGCTTTTTGACTGCTGTCAGTCAATGCGCTGTAAAATCCATACAAGACAAACAGGAACAGGAAGACATTGATATTCTTGTATTTGCCAAAGAAAAAATAGACAACAGCGTAGGTTAGAAATCCCAGAATGATCAGTTTCTCCCGTCCGATTTTGTCTGACAACTTCCCGATAGGAATGGCAAGAAAAACTGCAACCAGATTGAATATCATGTATACAAGAGGAATATAGGATGATTTGATCCCTGTCTCACTGGTTTTCACCAGCAATAGTGCGTCTGTTGAGTTTCCCAGGGAAAAAACAAAGATCACAGCGAGGAAAAACCAATATCTTTTGGGTAAATGCTTTAACGACAAAGTACTCTTTTCGGGCGGGTGCTCTGCATGCGCCTCTTTGATGAGTACGATGATGGTAATTACCCCGATAATGGCAGGTATGGTAGCCAGCAAAAAAATATAGCCATAATTCAATGGGAATAGATAGAGCAAAAGAAATGCCAGCAGGGGACCCAGTATAGCGCCGCTATTGTCCATCGCCTTGTGAAACCCGAAGTTTCTGCCTGCGTCATTGTTCCTGATCGATCCGCTGATCAGGCTATCACGGGGCGCCGTTCTCAAACCCTTCCCAATACGTTCGAAGAACCTCAAATACAATACCTGAAACGGAGTACTCACAGCTGCATAAAATGGTGTCACAACGGCTGTGATCCCATATCCGATAATCATGAACGGCTTGTTCTTCCCGATCTTATCGCTCCAAAATCCTGATAAGGCTTTTAGCAGGGATGCCGTACTCTCAGCAATCCCTTCGATCAGGGAGATGGTTGTTTTTGATGCACCGATCGACAACAAAAAGAGCGGCATGACACTGTACACCATCTTGGTGGATGTATCGGTGAAAAAGCTCGTGAGACCTGTGTAAAAAACATTCTTTTCCAGGCCGAATATTTTGTCTCTTTTCATATTCTAAAAGCTAACCGCCAACAGCTAAAAGCCAATAGCGTCAAACAGAACCTCCACCGGATGCACCGCTTTTTTCCCGGTTCCATCAAAAATATGATGTCTGCAACTCGTTCCGGGAGCCGCAACAACCACCTCCTCTGCTAAACGGCGCAATTCAGGAAAAAGAACCAGATTCCCGATCTTCATGGACAAATCGTAGTGCTCCTTCTCATACCCAAACGATCCAGCCATGCCGCAACAGCCGGATTGGATCTCCTGAACATGGTAATTGACGGGCAATGAAAGCATTTTTTTCGTTGGCAAAGTTGAAGCGATGGCCTTTTGCTGACAATGACCGTGCAGCTTGATGGTCAACTCGTTCTTTGTGAAACTTTCTGCTGAAATATTTCCTTTTTCCAGCTCCCTTACCAGGAATTCATCGATCATCAGACTGTTTTTTGCACCACT
>CAYHQN010000272.1:0-2628 GCA_964358545.1 uncultured Tangfeifania sp.
CAAAAATCGGGGCGATCTGTGTTGCGAACAGAATGTCCACAGTAGGATCTACCGGTGCCAACTCCTCTTTCACGATGAAATCGTAGGTACATGCGTTGAGCAAAAGCCCAAACACAAAGAGAAGAATATAAATATTGGATTTTTTCATTGAGGAGGATTTTATTGAATCCATATAAAAAAGACTTCCAGTTAAGAGAAGCCTTTTTTATATGGATTTAGTATCATACTAATTAAGTACGGCAAGTGAATTGGTCAGCAACGCTTTTGAATAGTCGAGGTTGTGAATACCCAAACTGTACTCGCGCAAGCACAACTGGAAGTTGATAATTGCCCCAAACTGGGCATTGGTAATTTTAATGACCGGCAATGTCAGATTAAATGCTTTTTGCTCAGCGGTCCAGGCACCTGAAGGAGTCGGGTTTTGAAAAGTTCCTGAATTCATAGCTATTCCGTTTGGATTGGAAGCCGGATCGTAAATATTAAAATAGCCGTCATAATTTTGGGTAGTCACTCCGTACCAAAGGTTGGAAGTCTTATCTGAATTTTTGTTCATGAACTGCACCCCATTGTATTGTAGTTTAGCCCCCAATTGCGCCAGCAAACTTTTGATGGTAGTTCTTGGGTTTACCCAATATTTGGCATCTGCAGCAGTTACGCCGGTATGACAACCTGTGACATTACATCCTTTGAAGTTACCAATTGCATTGAAGCTGTGACCACCTGCACCACCGTTCATAGCAGCCATATGGCAATCTGCACAGGAAGCTACTGTGGCATGTTTCGCGCTGGCATAACCAAGAGTTCCGGGAAATTCGATACCACCCATACCGGCTACGATTGCTCCAACAGTTCCATAGTGGGTACCTGTACGGTAACCTGGTTTCATTGTAGCTGTTGAAGGAGAGGCAGCATCAAAGAATATGGCTGTAGGTTTACTTATTAATGAGGCATAATCAAGGACGTTGCCATCCGCTGCAGCTGTAAACGCACGTGGTTGGTGGCATTTGATACAGAGGTTACTGATACCACCATCCTGTTTCAGGTCGATGGTTTTTTTACCGCCCCACATGTACATATCCACAGGTGCTGTAGTTGTAAACTTAGGTAGATCTGTAGAGTTGTAAGTTTCGTGAATGGAACTGTGGCAGGTTCTGCAAAGAAGTTCACCATAAGCTGAAGATATGTCACTGATATAGTTGTCCACGTATTTACCTGTAGTGGCGTTTAATGTGAAAGTTGGGGGTACCTTCCTGGCAACAACATCATGGAAACCTTCCTGGGTGTGGCAAACACTGCAACTGGTCCTTCCGGTTGCGTAGAGAGCTGCTTCACCTGTTTCATGTTTGGAATATTTAAACTGAACAGCGATGATGTCAACCTTGGCAGGGGTGTGACACATTTTACAGGTTTCGTTGGCATCTTTGCCATCTTTACCGGCTGCACCGGTAGCGCCGTTAACTCCATCTTTTCCGGGAGGGCCCTCTTTGACACAAGCAACACCAAATGACATCAGAGCTACAGCAAAAATAGCAAACTTAAAGAATTTTTGTAGTTTCATAGATTTTGAAAGTTTTAAGAATAAAAACAGTATTTTTTAATTGAAATATCAATTAGTCTAAAAAGACACGATTGTAAAGTTAAAAATTGCAAATTCTCAAAACAAATAGAAAGTTGTTGATAGATTAACAGATATATCTGAATATGAAACAATAAATTAATGTAAGTAAATCATGATTATGTTGATATTTATCAACGGTGTAGATATATTAAACAGAACGGCCGGATTGTCTGCACTATAGAAATTGTCTAAATTAAAAAAACAGTAAAAAAATAGGGGGTACCAGTAAAATAAACATTGTTTTTATAAATGAAAGTATCAAATTTTCATCTTTTGGAGTCCAAAACGTAATTTGTGAAATAATATTTTTTTTTTGAGAAATTTGAATTACTTTTAAGAAAAGGAAACTTACGGAGAATTTTTACCGTGAAATTTAATTTTATTGACTACATCTATAGTCCAAATCTGTAATTGGATCATTTAAAAACAGAGCATTTTTTTGAGGGATAATGAAGAAAGCCACTTCGAATTTCGAAGTGGCTTTCAGGTTTATTTCGGCAAAATATTGACAAATCATTCAATATTCGTCCATTTTATACTGTCGACTTTTTTAGAATCCCCATAATCTGGTAATATTGAAACCTACCGAGAAGTTGTCCCAGCTAAGTTTCCTCATGTTGTTCAGCATCATATCCTGAGGTAACAGGGTATCGTTGCTTCCGACATAAATCTGGAAAGCGTGGGTACTTGTTGAGACTTCATAACCAAAAGAGACCACTGGTTCTGGATGGATGGTAAAGTCGGCCTGCTCCGAGATAGATTGAATCTGGAGCGGGAAATCGCCATTGAAGATGATAGATCCCTGTGGAGTGACTTTGATCCGACCACCGACATGGAGACCTACTTTGTCGTGGTCCTGGTGCCATGGAACTACACTGAAATGTGAAAGGCTAACACCCCCCTGAAGTGTAAAGACATCGCAAAACTTGCGGGCAAGGTTTAACTGGACGAAGTAGGAGGTTCTTAGCTATCACATAATCGAGGGCGATCCTGACATTGGCGCCAGGGGC
>CAYHQN010000273.1:0-2597 GCA_964358545.1 uncultured Tangfeifania sp.
CCGTATTCACGGATCATAGCGGGCAATTGGGCCAGTTCGCTCATCAGAAAAATCAAATCAAATGTCTTCAGAAATTTTTCCTTGTCGGCGGGTAAAATGCAACCTGAGACAAAGGTGATCAGGTTGCGCTTGTTTTTCCATCTGTTCCATTGAGCTATCTTATTGTATATCTTGTCGATGGGTTTTTGTCTGACCGAGCACGCCAATATACCGAGCAAATTGGCTTCCTCCTCGTTTTCTGTAAGGATATAGCCCATGCTTTCAAGAACGGCGCTAACCCGTTCACTGTCCGACAGGTTCATTTGGCAACCTAGAGTAATCAAATGATACTTCATTTTAACAAAATATGTTTTTTAATGGCCACATTACATGCCTTGTTGCGTTCGTGAAATTGGTCCTCAATTCGTGAAATTTTTCTTTAGAAATATACCTCACAATGTATCTGGTCCCGTTCAAAGCCTTTCTCCTTCAGTACTTCAACAGCATCAAAAATCATGTTGCTGTTGCCGCAAAGATAGAAATGCGTTTCTGCAGAAAATGAACAGTTTTTCAAATAGCCGGTAAGCCTTCCGTGATAAGTACCTTTTGAATCACCGCTTGTGCAGAGTATATAACGGTCGCTTGCATATTCATCCTTATCGTAAGCCTCGGTTGACTTGCGGACGCCATGGACCAAGGTGTAATCAAGTTCAGGATAGCTCCTGATCATGCTGCGGAATGGCGCGATGCCCGTTCCACTGGCAATAAATACGAATTTTCCCGTCTCTGCGGCTTTTGGCCCTATGCCAAACCTTCCAAACGGGCCATGCACTTCAACCAGGTCGCCGGCTTTTAGTTTATGGAGTCTGGGCGTAAAATATCCGTTCTCCACCTCCTTCACCAAAACTTCGAGGTATTCGTCATTGGTACCACTGTAGACCGAGTACTCCCTGCTTTGATGATGGCCGTGAATGCGCAGCGAAATATGCTGGCCAGCCTTGAACTGGAAACGGGCCTTTGGTAATTTTAATGAAAATGTCTCGTCTGTTAATTGTCTGATTTCTATTATCTTGTAGAAGCTTTCGTCAATTTTCTTGTCATCCTTTATAAAACTCATCCTGCTTGCAATTCCTGGATAATTCGAGTAATCGTTTATTTCCATCCCTATTTTTAATTTTTGATATCCTTTGCTATTTACGGGAGAATCCGCTTGTTGGTTACCATCATGTGGTTAAAATTCAATTTATATCCATCCGGTGAAACCAAAATCAGCGGAAAATATGGTGGAAATTTCCCAAAATAGTATAATTTTGTACCTTCCTTTTAAAAACCGCGGAAGTAGCTCAGTCGGTAGAGCATCAGCTTCCCAAGCTGAGGGTCGCGAGTTCGAATCTCGTTTTCCGCTCAAGTCAATCAACCACTTACAGAGATTGTCTCAGTAGGTGGTTTTTATTTACATACAATTTGCATACAACATCTGTCTTCATTGGTGGGGCAGTCAGTTTGCAGGGAATAATTGTCTTTGAGGTAATTTCCTCTTTAATTATAAACCCTTCTCTTTCAATCTCTCTAAATTGGTAAATAACGCTTTGACGGATATCACCCCGTTAGTTACCCGGATTTAATTGGTCGCCCTCCCATTTGGATGGATTCTGTAAAATATAGGCTGCAATCCGGGAATAGGAACCGTCGTCCCTGATAATATGTTCCCAATAATTACGTTGCCACAATTTGCCGTCGAACCGTTTCCACCCTTGGTTTTTAACCCCGCGAATGTATTCGTTTGTCGTCATTGTTTTAAACCAATCGACCATTTCGCCCATGGGAACGCCAAATTTTTTGTTGTCGGGACCGTATTGGGGAACGTCAATGGTGCACGTATCAACAGGACGCCCACGTAGCGGCGCCCCTACGTGGACGTCCTGCGCCCCAACGGTTGCGGCGCCTGTTTCGCCAAACAAACATTCGCGGTTTTGAACGCAGATCGTGATAAAATACCATCCGGCCTTTGAATAATCATATCCTTTCAATCGGATGGATTTGCGGTGATGGATATTTGGATAGTAATCAGGCATGTTCTATTGTTAGGTTGGATAAAATTATACAATATTCCCGGAACCCTGAGTTAATTTCATGCCCAAACGAGGTGTAACTGGCCATTATTTTTTCACTTGGCCTTATCATGAGGTGCAAATAACCCCAAACGGTTTCACTTCTGACCATCCTAGGGGTAATTTGTCTTCAGCGAACCCAGTTCTGACCATCTTAGGGGTAATTTTGTCGCAAACGGATTCAGTTTTGATAATCCTAGGGGTAATTTATCCTCAGCGGATTCAGTTCTGACCATTTTAGGGCGAAAACAAAAAATCGACCCCATTCGTTTTTCTCAAAAAAAAAGCGTAACTTGTAGTACTTGATTTAAGGGGTTAAGTAAATATAAGCCCCTGGGTGACGGAAGTTGCTTAGGGGTTTTTGATTTCTTCGGAGCCATTCGAATCGGCACTCTTCGCCAACAGATCCATTGCATATTTTCACTTTTAACATTACATTTGATATAATTATCTTTAATTCTACTTTACCAAATTGAAAAAAGAGACGGTTTATTTTGTTATATGGCT
>CAYHQN010000274.1:0-2586 GCA_964358545.1 uncultured Tangfeifania sp.
AATTGAAGCCATCGCTGATGTTTGTGATTTTGGATTTTTCGGGCGAGAGTTCTAATCCTCTTTCCATCAGAAATGCTGTTACCAAAGGAATAATCTCTTCGGTAATGACTTCTTTACTGATGGCCGTAATTACAAAATCGTCGGCATACCTGATGAAGTTCACTTTCTTGTTCTTCCATCGTGGAAACTTTTTGTTGATTTCCTTTTCCAATCCGTCTAAAACCATGTTCATGATCATCGGCGATATGGTTCCGCCTTGCGGCGTACCCTTATCAGTTGGGAACAAACGCTTTTTTTCGATGTATCCGGCTTTTAACCATTCATTGAGTATGGTTTTATTGACGGGGATATTCTTCAATATCCAGTCGTGCCTGATGTTATCAAAACAAGCTTTAATGTCTGCCTCGAATATCCATTGTGGCGAGATTTTACGGCAAAGTAATTGGAAACAGGCTGCCACCGCATCGTTGCACGACCGCCGTGGCCTGAACCCGTAAGAGTTCTTGTCGGCCAACGATTCGGCCATTGGATCGAGGGCTATTTTATGCAGTGTTTGCATAGCCCTGTCGTCCATGACAGGAATACTTAACGGACGCTTTTTTCCATTCTTCTTTAATATGTAAACGCGGCGCAATGGTTTTGACCGGTAACCTCTTGATTGGAGTTTTCCGACTGCTTCGAATTTTTCTTCTCCGTTTGTCCAAACGGTGTTGTCAACCCCGGGGGTGTTGCCACCTTTATTGGTTGAAACCCGAAGTACAGCCAGTAATTTAGCGTAGAATGATTTGGTAACAAGGTGCATCAGGGCTTTTGCTTTCGCCCAGCGAACTTGTTTCACAGCCTTGGCAATGCGGCGTTGCAGCCTGGTCACGTGTTGAATAACCTTTCGCCATAAAATGGTTTCCCAGTTAGTCAATTGGTGTGGGAGTGCACACGATAAATTTTCATTCTCGTTCATTTGCTTTCTTCCATTAACAGGTTCTATAACACTTTATGCCATAAAGCACCAGATGAAGGTAGGCAGGCTTTCGCCCGTGGTGATATTGTAAAAAACTCAACCACTATCCAACCCGTTACAGGAAGGCTTTCGCTTTGTTCATCCTCTCTGTCCGGCGTTTCCCGATGCCTTGCGGTTACGGTTTTATCCCGAAATGGGAGAGAGCGCCGGGCTTACACGTTCCGTGTAAATAACTAATAATGTGGGTTTAGGCTCATCCTGTCTGCCGGCTGATCTACATCCTTGTAAGCACTGCGTTAAACGTGCCTAACCTGTCAGCTTACCTTTTGGTACAGAGCGTATCATTCTCTTTTTCGCTCCTACTTGCCTGTCGGTAGTAACGGAATGTTCACATATGTTAGCCATGCCCACTAATCCAAGCCCTTAATTGACTTTGAGACTTCAAAGACTGTCTGCCTCACGGTTTCCAGCCCCGTCACTGGCTACACGAGCCGACGTTTGGTACTGTTTCCCGGGGGCTTCACCCGATAATGGCTGCACCATACACCCGATGCCCCGGTAGGATACTGCTGAAGGAACAGCAGGTTTTATCAGACTGTCGTAACTATCTGTAAAACAATTATTTAATACGACTTCGTGTCGCAATAACGATTGAACCTACAATCACCACTCCCATCCAATGAGGTAATCCAAGAAGCGGAACAACAAGGTCGCCAGCTCCAACCATTTGTGGGATAAGGTAGAATATCGAAACAATAAGCGTACTTACTGCTGCTGCAAGTTTGATTGATTTTGAATCGAATTTTGAATCAAGTGCGTCGGTAAATGTGTATTTCCCAAGTCTTTTCATAGGTTCTGCAACAAGGAATAATGCTACAACCCATCCTGCCAGATAGCCAATGGAGTATAAAAATCCATCGTACCCTGAATAGGCGATCATTCCACAAATACCCAGAAACGAGGCAGCTGACAAATAGTCGCCGGCAAATGCAATGCCATTAACTCCCCAATGGATGTTTCCGCCGGCTGCATAATAACCTGAAGCCGATTTGGTTTTACGGGCAAAATAAAAGGATAATCCTAATACAAAACCAACGATAGAAATAAAAATTATAATTGCTAGATTAGAGACTTCGTAAATCATATATTTTAATTATCAGGGTTAATCTTTATTCATTTTGTTTTCCATTTTTGTGCAAAAATAATTATAGATGAAGCCCATAATTATTGCCAATACGATTAACCCGAATCCATAGATCACTGCGATGTTTTGTCCGCCAATGAATTCAAGTCCCATGATTTCGGGTTTGGTTAAGCCAATAAGCACAAAACCGGAATAGATAATAGTATATACAATGAATAATATTACCCCTAATTTTGATTTTTTTGCAGCCGAATTATCTTTTCCAACGGTAACTGCCGGTTCATGAAGCATAATTTCCTCCTTTTTAAATTTTCACCAAAGATATTCATTAAAGCTGATGGTCAATCTCAGGCAAAGTTGAGATTAAACATTGTTGTAAATCAACTTTTTTTGCGACCTTTGGACAGCAATATCCTGAATTTATGAAGCTCACAAAGAAAAATATCTGTAGTTTATGCAACAATCCATGCGATATTCAATCAGC
>CAYHQN010000275.1:0-2538 GCA_964358545.1 uncultured Tangfeifania sp.
CCAGCTTTGCCTTGTTTTGCTTGGACTTGGAGTGATTCCGTTCAGACACTACATATTATATTTCTAGCAATGATTTGGAACGTTACGCCTTATAACACAAGGGCTGCGCCTGTCAATATCATGGAAAGGGATGGTTTTGGTAACGTTACATTGAAAGAGATTGGAATCGCTGACAACGCTTTTTCCGATTCCACATCCTCCGCTGCTTCAGATCCCGATCTTAAACCTGGCTTCCCGGTGCGCACTTATCATAGCGCAGGCGGGTATCAAAGTGGTCCTGCGGTTCATACTTTGGTGGGCAACTTCACGGGCAATAAAAATCTGGAAATAGTCGTTTCCGGTTTAACCAGCGGACCCCTCTATTCGATTAGTTATGATAAGCACACAGGCACGACATTGCTAAAACAGATAGATACATTCAGGGGAGCTGCTTATCCTGCGATGGGGAAATTATCAGCGGCGTTTTCTAATAAGTTGCAAGTTTTCACTGGGTATTTTTCCAACCAGCCTATTTCCCTTAACGCATACATGGCACCCTTCAAAACCCTTTTTGGCTGGCCACGCATGGCCGCCAATTACGTAGCGTCACCCCCTAGTTTGGCAGATGTCGATGGTGATGGTATTGATGAAATATTTATTGAAGAAGAAGATGGGCAACTTCACGGTTACAAAGCTGATGGTACCATTCTTCCGGGCTGGCCAGTTCGGAGCAACGGTGATCAAAAAATGCATACACCGGCGATTACTGATCTTGATGGGGATGGGCAAATGGAAATTATATCCGCCTCTGGTTGGGTATCCACGGGTGGTGTTTATCTGTATGCCTGGCATAGGGACGGCTCTATCGTAAGTGGTTTTCCCATACAGTTGCCAGGAGGATATGTTAATACCTTTCCGGTGGTTGGTGATGGTGATGGTAAAAAAGAAATTGTGGTCATTGAATCTGAAGAGTTAATAACCAAAGTGAAAATTCTCTCTTACGAAGGTGTTGTGAAGAAAACTCTGCCTGCAAGTGGTCGTTTAACTTACGGAACAACTGTTGCTTTGGCCGATTTGGATAGCGATGGCAATCCGGAAATTATTCTTCAGACAGAATCAGCACTCAATGTATGGAGAGGAGATGGCCGCGTGTTTCCCGGGTGGCCAAAAACGTACTCTGGCTACTGGGTTGGAAATTTTGCACCAGTGGTTGGCGATATAGATGGTGATGGTTCTCCGGATATCGCGATCATCTTAACAGTAACTGGGTCATCAGAAAAAGGAGAAGTCTGTGTTTATAATAAGAAAGGTGTTTTGCATTCGCACTTCCCAAAATCCCTTAAAATTGGGTTTGGCGCAGTTCCTGCCATTGCAGACATTGATAGGGACGGAAGAAACGAGCTTATTGTAACCGGAGCTTTTTGGGATGGTCACATTGGCTATTACGATAAGGTCTGGGCATATGATCTAAAAGGTTCCAACTATGGACCAATTTTATGGGGACAGTTTGGTGGCGATTGTAAACATCAAAATTCATATCCAGTCGAACCTTGATGAAGGTATAAGGTGTCACTTATTAGAAGGCTTTTGTCGAGCGAAAAAGATTATCCAAAGTAAAAAATCGTATGGCCATTTCACAGATACTTCTTCTTTAAAAATATCTTGCAATTTTCTTTGCTTTGCTTAATAGGGAAAAAGCAATTTCCTATCATCTCATCTTCACAACCCCCATTGTCCCCATTAATAAAGGGGGATACAGGGGGTTGTTTCACCTCTCCCATTGGGTTCGGTTGCGGCAACGCTGCGCCAGCCCTAGTTTACAAGATATAGTGGGGAAAACGAAGCAAGGTGTTATGTGTTGGAAAGCAGTTCGTGGAAATGTTTGATTGAATAGTCAGGTTTAACTTGTTTATGCGTTTCTTTGAGGTATGCTTTATAGTGTCTGCCGTGTTCGAACATCACGGTAATCATGCCTAATGTTTTACCGGTTAACAGTTCATCGTCGCACTTATCACCCACGCAAACAATTTCTTCCGGCTTAAGGGTATGTTTTTGCATTATTTGTTTGAAACAGCTTCTTTTGGTATGGCCGAGTTCCCGGTCGGTAATCATCATTTCATCAAAGTAGCCACCATGTAAGCCCAATAGTTCTATTTTCTGTGTCTGTATTCTGTCTTCTCCGGAAGTAACCAGGAAAAGCTTGTAGCCCTGTGATTTGAGCTTTTGCAGGGTATCGGTGACGTCAGGGAAAAGCGCGATGTTGGAGATTTCTACGCGAACAAATTCTTCTAATAATTCTTTTGCGCACGCTTGAGGAAGTCCGTGAAGTAACGCCAATTTTTCATAGATGTTTGCCTTTGTTCCGTACTTTTCTTCCATCTCCTGTTGAAGGAGGTACGCCTTCTCTTCCGTGCAATTGATTAATCCGGCAATGGTTTTTGCAACCCGTTTTCTACCTTGCAATACGAGCGTGTTGCTGCAGTCATAAAGGGTGTCGTCCAGGTCGATGATGAATGCCTTAATTTTTTCAGATTTTATGAGCATTTGAAAGCTTATAAC
>CAYHQN010000276.1:0-2531 GCA_964358545.1 uncultured Tangfeifania sp.
GGATTATCAATTTCCTGAACGCGCTCATAGCCCACTTTGGCCAGCCAGCGTTTGAATGGCTCTGCCTTAGGTGAAGGAATAGACTGGATAATGCGAAATATGCCTTCTGTATTGGCGCAGTCGGTTTCGTATTTCTTACCGTCTGCAGATTCAAGTTTGAGTTGTCGACAGATTGTCGACAACTCAACTTTGCTTTCATCCTTTTCGCGGATTTTCATCTTATACCAATAATCACGCGAATTCGCGCTGTCGGTAAGCGCCTCTACAACATCCACCACTGAAAACCACCACTCATTCTGGTGCAAAGTTTTTCGAATCTTTCTGCCTCTAAAAATAGCGATTTTAGTGTCGGGGTGCATTAAATTGCCTCCTTTTCAGAATATCTTCTCTTCAGGCCACTCTTTAATTTCAATTCCATGGGGAAGATTCTTCTTGTCGACAGTAATCGTATAATCTTCTTTCCCTCGCGGCAGTTCTATGTTTTTAGCTACTGTCACACGGTCAAATAACCTGCCTGACAGTTCATTCCCCAAATGACTTAAATGTTTGAAAATAACCAGCTTTCTTGGGTTCATTTCTCCTCGTGCGGCAGCCCGATCATTTTCAAAGGCATTCACAAGGGACTCCCAAAGAAGTTTTAAATCCGCTTCAGAAAATCCGGTCTTCGACGCATCAAAAACAGAAACAAAACCATGCATGCGGTATAGCGCATAAGGGACAGTGGCTTTTCTGCCAAACGTAGAAGCAAACTCACGGTCTTTTTTTGCTTGTTTATCCCTTTCTCCCTCAGTAGTAACACAACACCGTGTTATTGAATGTTCCGCTTGGTAAATACGATCTTCGGAACGGGAAAAAGTAAACTGCACCGGACCACGAACAGTTCCGGCCCCTCTGACTTTCTTTTCCTTTTGTTTTTTAGCTTTACCACCTTCATCCCCTTCCTCCTCGGATGCTTCGCTACTACCTTCTTCTTTCTCTCCAGTACTTAACACAGCGCCAAATGTCCTGATATCGTAATAATCATCACAGAGTTTTTTGCGTTTTGCGGATGCGGTATCGCCTGGCGTTTTCCCGATAACTTTGTTCAAATAACTCTCTTCACTGTTAATATCCCGCTGACGGATAAAAATATCATACGGTGTTGTCAAATCATGCTTTAACTGAACATAATTCCTGACTTTCCTCTTGATACAAACATCTGTTACCAAACCATGCTGATCCTCTGCATCTGCTCTGGGCAAATTTACCTGATCGGGATCGCCGTTAGGATTACCGTCTTTCACATCAAACAAAAATACAAAATCATACCGGTTCTTTATTACGTCACTCATGTTATTCCTCCTCTATTTTATTTTGTGTTTTTGAACTAAACTGTTTTTGCCTCTGGTGATAATAACCGATGGCAAATTGCCCTTGTCCTTCCAGAGTAAAAGTTGACGGAAACTCCTCAATTTTTATCCCTTTGCATAACTCCTGTAGCTCTTTGTCTAAGACGACAGCAAGCCCCGGTTTTTCTGTCTTCAGTTTTGTAAAATGCTTTGAACTCAAATTGAAAAGCCTTCCAAAGGCCGAAGACGGTGTTGTTAGAGCAAATGTAAAATACCGCTCTCGTATACCGGCGTTGACATTCTTACCCAAAGCCGCCCGCTGAATGCTCTCCAACACGGCAAAAATCTGTCCGCAAACATAGGCCACCGGCCTATCACCCTGCTCAATCTTTTCTGTAATCACAAAATCACCTCCTCTCTTATTGTGTCGGTTCAAAATGAGTTTGATTAGAGCCGCCCGTTCAGCAGTAATTCCATCTTTATCTAAACGCGCGCGCTGAAGAATTTTTGTTAATATCCACCACGGCAGGGATGTATTTTTTAATGCTGAATTCCATAGAGTTGTCGCCACTCTTGCCAATGATGTATCGTCTTTATCATAACTGCCGTTGCTGTTTTTTCTTTGACAGCTTCTTGCCAGATCATACAGCCTGGCATAATGTGTTTGGGTTTTCTTTAACTTACTATCATATTCGACAATATAAATATCCTGAAACCACTGAGCTATTGATCTCCGAAAATCCGACAAGCTGGTTTCAAGCCAATCTCGCACCGCTATACGTGCCGCGGAACCGGAAAGCGTACACGAATAAAACTGGTCAGGTTCAAGATAGCGATTATCCCTTTCAGTGCCAGATGACACTGACTCAATTAGTCTCGCAACATCAGTAGAATTTGGCGCTTCAAGGTAGTCGATTTCCGGCAATTTTTCATTTCTTCGCGTCCAAAACACCATTGCTGTATCTGAGCCGAAATTCTTACGATTTGTATAAGCTGTATACTCTTTACCTTTTTCGTTTTTAACTCTTGGGCCTGCTGATAAAAGCCAATTCAAGCCTTCTACATAAGTTCTGGCGCAATTTGTACATATTGACGAATTGTTATTCCCTTCTAATTCGTACGACTCGAAGGCATTTTCATTATACGAAATAAGTGCACAACCACTTGATTGCCCGTCAGGAACTTTTTTGATCATGCCGTGAG
>CAYHQN010000277.1:0-2526 GCA_964358545.1 uncultured Tangfeifania sp.
TATACCCTACCCAAGAATAATTTGAAATGTTCTCAGAACCAGGTGCAACATTTTCTCCTTGATCATTCACAGGTTGCCACTCTAAGCCTTCAAATTCTCTTCCGTCAATAGGTCTCCTCTGAGAAAATGCATATGGCGACCATCCAGGATAAGATTTAAAAAGTGGGTCAATACTCCAGAAATTTTCTGTTCTCGGATCGTATTCTCTAAATTTAAACTCGTAATGGTTTCCAGAACCTGATATTTCGTCCGTCTTCTCCTGATTTTGAAAGCCGAAACGATACTCCGTAGGATTAAAAGTTCTGCCAGGCATCGGGCTGCCTCCTGGAAAATAATCTGTTGCACTTATCACATCAGCAGTATAATAATCTACTATTCCATCATTATTATCATCTACCGGCAATTTTTTATCGGATATTGTTACAACGATATTCCCTAAATGGTTGCTCTTTACATCTCTTTTTAAAGTGTATTTTTTCTCGCTATATGTCCCTGTGGATGTGTACATTTTTCTGCTGGTAGGCGTTGGCAAAATAACTGATTTTTTCTTTTCATAGGAGATTTTTTCCTGTTCCTATTCCCATTCCTCCTGTGAAAGAAAAAAATCACAGCTCGATTTTTATTGATAGATATTTGGTAGTGCGTTTGCCCGTGCGTATCTATCAATAAAAATGAGCATCCAAAGGGGTTTGGGGCATTGGAAGATTGCCCCAATAAAAAAATAATGCCTTGCTGCCGCAGGCGTGCGCTTATGACTGACCGGAGGGAGAAGCGCACTAACCGTGCGTGAGCGTGTGTTGTCCGAGGGGCTATTTATACATAATACCCATTATAATGACGGCTTTGGTTTCTGTGTCCGGCTTGGTGCGGCTGCTCTTATAATGTGTATTATGTTAACATAGCTTTGGAGTTGTTTTTTTCTGGCGTAAGGGCTGCCGGTGGCGGTGGTTGGAGGCAGCCCGCTTTTTTGCTCTGTGCGCTGGCGCAAGCTCGTTGCAACCGCAATGGAGCTTTAGCGGAATGAGGATTGCAATGTGCTTGCAGAAGCAGGATGCAAAAAATGTGACAGAAAAAAACAACAGAAGGGAGAGCGAGCGGAACACTGCAAAAATAAATAGAAGCCCACGCTTTTTTTCGGGGGCGATTTTTTTTTGCAGTGTGGGGATGTGCGGGAGGATTCCTTTTTCCAATGAAAGAAAAATTTCATTTCAGGGGATGGAATAAATTTAACTGTGTCTGTAAGTCTTGTAAATCCTCTTGTTTGTATTTCTCGGTGCTGCTGATGTGCCTGTGTCCTGCCATGTATTGCGCTTGTCTTATGTTGTATTGTTTCAGCCAGTTTATTATCACGCTTGACCGGATTTGCTGTGCATCTTTTATTTTCTCATTCTGCTTTCTGAGCGTTGTCATTAGCCAGGCTGCTACTGAAGTTATTTTACCGTTAAATAATTTCTCTTGTTCTTTTTTTAGTCCGTTCCCTTCGGCTTTGCTCAGGGCAAGTAAATAGGTCTGCATGGGTATTATTTGCCTTGCGTTCAGCTTTAATATTCTGCTGTTGCTTCTTCCTGCCGATGGTATGTAAACCGTTCCCTGTAATAAATTCAGATGTGCTTTTTCTATCTTCCTTAACTCCGGTGTCTGTATGCCCTGATAAATCATTAATCCAAGTATTACGATATTTCTTTGATGGCTCTGTCTTGATTTTTCTCCTTTAAATTTCCATTCCGGTATATTGATATAGTTCATGTATATTTCTTCCAGTTCTTCCGGTGTCAGGAGATTTTGCAATACTTTTTTTCCGTTGTTCTTTAACCGTAATTCTTTCCCCGGATTATCGTTTCTCTCTCCTGATTTTATAAGATAGTCGTAATATTTGCTGATGCTGTTTAAATGTATGTTGATGCTGCTTTTACTTACTCCTCTTGCTCTTGTTTCCCGGATGAACTTTAAAAGCTCGTTGTACCCTGTCTTGTTGTAATGGATGTTTTCTTTCCCGCACCACTTTTTAAAGCGCACAAGGTCTTGTAAATGTCCTCTGATGGTGCTTTCCCTGTGTTTATTTTGCTGCAAATATTTTTTAAAGGATTCGGCTTCACTCAACATGGCAGCTCATTTATGATGTGTGTATAAATCTGAGTGCTTTCTAAACTGGCATGTCCTAAAAATTTCTTTATCTGCTCTATGTCCATTCCTCCCTGCAAAAGATGGGTTGCTATGGAGTGCCGGAAGCTGTGTAATGTTATTTGTTTCTGTATGCTTGCTTCTTCTTTTAGCTGTCTTATTCTCGCAGCAAAATCTTTCATGGGTTCGCCCCATATATTGATAAAAAAATATTCGCTTGCTATCTGAACAGGCTTTTGCCGTTGCTGCAAAAACCACTTCCTGCCGTACTGTAAATATTCTTCCATGTCCTGCATTCCTTTTTCTGCAATGGGTACGAACCTTTCTTTACTGCCTTTTCCTTTCCGTACATAGAGCAATTTTTTTTCTGTGAGTATATCGCTTAGCACTAAATTATTTCCTTCG
>CAYHQN010000278.1:0-2518 GCA_964358545.1 uncultured Tangfeifania sp.
GTAAGCATTCCGTAAAGCACGTATTCCACGCTTCAAGATTCAGCCCTATTTTCGTTGCCTAAAAAAACAACAGGCATGAAAAACACCCAACCACCCACTCCAAACATTAAGCGTAGCCCGGAAGAAATCCAACGGATCATCAATCAATGGAGCGAGAGCAGAAGTACCAAAAAAGATTTTTGTCGTGAACAAAATCTCAACTACCTCACCTTTATCGGATGGAGTCGTCCAGGAGGAAGGAAAAAGTATGTTTCAAAGAAAAACAAAATAACTTCTTCCGGTTTTGTGTCTCTTCATGTAAGGGATAATCCCTCTGAAATATTTGCTCAGGCCCAACTGCGCAATGGAAACCGGATAACAGTTTATCAGCAAGTAACTGCAGGGTACCTGCGTCAGTTAATGAAGTAATGCTGACCCTGAGCAAATCGCATCGGTATTATCTTTATCGTGAAGCCACCGATATGCGCAAAGGCTTTGACGGATTGAGTGGACTTGTACGGAATATATTTTTGCAGAATCCTCACAGCGGAGATATTTTTATTTTCATCAATCACCGCAGAACCCATATCAAACTGTTGCAATGGCAGGGCGATGGCTTTGCCATATTTTACAAGCGACTTGAAAAAGGAACCTACGAAATTCCATCTGCCGGAGAAAAGTCAACGCATATTGAAATATCTTCGCAACAGCTATTGCTGATGCTGGAGGGTATATATCTGCTGTCGGTAAAAAAGCGAGTGCGTTATCAACAAAAATTGCAGGGTTATTAACAGGCGTTTTCCTGATTTTCCGGAAAACACATCTCCGACAGAATTTTTGTTGAAAAACAGCATAGATGGTGTTAATAATAAGAGGTTGAAAAACTTGTAGTATCAACAGGTTCCGCAGTATTTTTGTTGCATGGAAAATGTTGAAAATATCCGCAGCACACCGTTTGAAAATCTCACCAGAGAAGAATTAATACATGCGCTTGGTATTCTCACCGAAAAATTTCAACAGCAGGAAAAAACCCTTTCCGAATATCAGGCAGAGATTCTGAAAAACAAACATGAGCTTGCCCAACTCAAACGGATGATTTTCGGAAGCCGCAGTGAACGTTTTGTTCCCGATGTTATACCCGGACAAACTACCCTAGCTTTAGATATAGAGGCCGTAGAAGCAAAACCTGCGGAAAAGGAAACCATCACGTATACACGAACAAAGAAACCCTTAGGGAATGCAGTAAAACATGGTCGTTTGCCATTGCCCGCCAGTCTGGAACGTGTAATCATCAACATAGAGCCCAAAGAAGATGTAAGCGGATTGAAGCGCATCGGGGAAGAAATCACCGAAGCGTTGGATTACACTCCCGGAAAGTTATTTGTTAATCAATATGTACGTCCAAAGTATGTAAAACCGGAAGCAGCCGATTGCAGCCAGAAAATACTCATCGGAGAATTACCTTCCCGTCCTATTGAAAAAGGCATACCGGAACCGGGGTTGTTGGCACAGATTATTATTGATAAATATGTTGATCATCTTCCCTGCTACCGTCAGATACAACGATATGAGCGATTGGGCATGAGAATACCGGCTTCCACTATGAGCGAATGGCTGAGAGCTGCCAGCCAACTGGTGAATCCATTGTTTGCCGTGCTGGTAAAAGAAATATTGAGCCAAAGCTATTTGCAGGCGGATGAAACAACAATAAAAGTACTGGATAAAAACAAAAAAG
Organism: uncultured Tangfeifania sp.; assembly: GCA_964358545.1. Classification (GTDB taxonomy): domain Bacteria; phylum Bacteroidota; class Bacteroidia; order Bacteroidales; family Prolixibacteraceae; genus CAINVV01. The sequence goes on from CAYHQN010000278.1 coordinate 1,715, forward strand.
GGAAAACGCATCTGGGATATTATTGGGTTTATCATGCCCCTTTGATTAATATGACACTTTACGAATACCGGCCTGGACGAGGTGGCAGAGACGGCCCATTGGAATTGCTGAAAAACTTCAACGGCAGGTTACAAAGTGATGGCTATGTGGTGTATGAATCATTGAATAGTCCAAATATCACTCTGTTTAACTGTATGGCACATGCCAGGCGTGATTTTGATGAAGCATTGAAAAATGATGCTGCCAGGGCGAAATATGTACTGGCGCAAATGCAGATGCTTTACCATATTGAACGCAGAGCAAAGGAGGAGAATATGAGCCATCCGCAGCGTTATGAATTAAGGCAGGCAGAAAGCGTACCGTTGCTGCAAGGACTTCATCGGTGGTTTGAAGATAATATTGTTCAGGTGGACAGTAAAAGTCCTATCGCAAAAGCCATCGCGTATTCCCTGAAACGATGGGATAAGCTCTCTTATTATGCAACAGATGGTGAGGTGGAAATAGACAATAACCGGGTGGAAAATGCCATCCGCCCTTTGGCTATAGGAAGAAAAAATTATCTCTTTGCCGGTTCGCATCAGGCAGCACAACGGGGAGCCGAATTCTACTCTTTGTTGAATACTTGCAAGCTCAATGGTATTGAACCATGGGCATGGTTAAAGGAAACCATCTCCAAATTACCAGATCATAAGGCAAACCAATTGCACTTGTTGCTCCCGACTAAAAAGAACTTTCCTAACCAAAAACAAAATTAAAACTATCATCTTCAAAATTTAGGGGATGGGTACTTTACTGAATGCTTAC
>CAYHQN010000279.1:0-2480 GCA_964358545.1 uncultured Tangfeifania sp.
AATCACCCGCCTGAAGGGAAGCGTATATGATTTGAATATCATATTGACTTCCGCTTCCGGGCCATTTTCAATTGAGTATTCAGGGTCTCTTTCAAGATTACCAGTTTCTCTCTCAGGGAGTAAGGAGTGTAGACATAGTCCTGTTCAAACTGGAATCCCAAACGAGAGTCATGGGTGGCCGCTATCAGAGAAAGTTCTGTACGGGCAATCTCATCATAAACAATGCGTTCCATCTGATCCAGTATGGTTATTGTTTTCAGCCTGTCCTGCCCCTTTTCAAATTGCAGACGAAGATCTTCGAATTCAAGGATCGCATAGTCGCTCTGCATCATTCGTTGGAGCTGTTCAGCAATCACCACTTCCCTGACGGCCTGTTCCCTTTTTGAATTCGGGCTACTGAATGCTGCAGTCCGGTATAATTTTAAACCCTCCTCCATTTGATCAATTGACAGTTTCATATACTTGAGAAATACCGGCAGCACTTTTGTTTCATTTTTGACCTGTACCCCGGTTGCACTTCTTGCGTATTGTTCTGCCTTATTCGTTTGGTTGGTAAAATCAGGATAGAAGACCATACGTGATACGGTAAAAGGCCAGTAGGGGTTGAGGTTCATTATTTTAGACTGATCCACCCAGGCATATTTGAATGTTGCAGTCCGGGCATGGGGTTCCTGAAAGAAAAGAGGATTCCCAATGGCATTATTGGTTCCCATGTTCGGGCCGGTATCGGGTACCAGACGAATTGCCTGACTGAAATATCCCCATGCCTTTACAACAAGTTCCTTATTCTCCTTCCCAAATATCCGCGCAGCCATAGCGGTGAAAAGCTCCTTCACTGAAGGAGCATCACTCCAACAGCTCCAGGCACGAATTTCGCTGATGAAGTTTGGTTTATACCCGCTGCTCCAGCTCTCCAATGTTCCTTTTATCTCAAATTTTTCCAGTGCCAGATACCTGTCATACCACTGATTTGGACAGGGCAGATAGGGGATGGTACCGAATTGCCAGCTTGCAAAGGTATCAACCTTGGAATAGACTTTCATTTTCCGTTTTTTAGCCTCACCAATCTGAGCCTCAGTTACCTCTGACGGTCCGATTTGGTTGAGTGAATAGTCACGCAGGTAACCACTCATACCGTCAAGCTCAAAGCTCTTTCCGTTTTCCCAGGTTAGCAGCGGTATCGTTTTATCAGGAAGCTGCTGGATGAAGTACCTCTTCATCTCACAGTTTTGCGGTCTGAAGTCGATATTGTATTCCCATGGCAGAATCTCCAGAGATGAATTTACCTGATGACATTCCTCTTCCACGATACTAACCGCCCTGCTCCAGTTGCGGGCCCAATCCTGCATATACTCCGTGCTGGCGCGGTGACCGCTTCCCCAGGCTTTGTACCAGAAACCTTCCGTAAGGAGAACATAACCCTGAATGTCGGGAAAATCTTTCAGAATATTACGCACTAATTTGCGCAGTCCCAATTCGCTCTCAAGGGTTCCGAGGTATTGATAAATAATTGGGGTATAGACCTTTATTCCGAAACGTGCAGCCCTGCTGATCAGATTTTTAACCTTGGATGGATCCTGATGGTACATGATATAAAGCTCGCGGGCAAAAAAATCGGTTGACGTCTCGGCTGTTGTCCGATCATCATTCGGATTAGTGTAAACCGAGGCGAAGATGGTGTCAAAGCCATCATGTACCAGGTGCGAGAGCAGCTGATCCGGCCATTCCATCCATCCCAACCCTGATAAAACCATTCTTGTATCATAAAGACTGTGACGGACAGTTTTAAGGTTATCAGGTAAAAAAGGTGCCTCACGAAGGTTCATCCGGGCTTCAAGGTTATAGAGTCCGAACATTACGCCGCGCTCATCATAACCGCAAACCATTATTTGTCCGGGTTTTGCAACAATCTCATAGTCTTTCGGAGCCCTGAGTGTTAATCCGCTGCCAGATAATTGTTCGCGCGTACCTACAACAATACTTTGACTAAAGTGCTGCCAATCTTCCAACGAATTTCTTTGTTCCACTTCAACTTTTACATTTTGAGACTTCTCGAGGTAGTCCTGAAAATCATGAACGACATTGTGGATGATCATCGAACTGCCCGTATGCCATATCAATTTCCACCCTTGTCCCGGCAGAGACATCTCACCTTCTTGCAGTTGCGCCTCACGATCCCTCCTTGCTATATGCACCGGAGATGCTGAAATGTGCTTATGATAGTCATAAAGATTTTCCAAAGGCATCACCCGTTCAACCTCCCGCGCAAAGGCGCTGGCTGAAGATTTACCTGCCCTGGCTTCATTAATATCCGTCGTGCACGAAATTAAACCTAGCGATGAGATACCCGATGTAACAGCTGCACCAGCTACTCCTGCCGTTGCCCTGCTTATAAAACCTCTTCGCGTAAAGTTTTTTTTAACCATATCTTTTCAATTAGTACTTAAATTTGCCATCTGTTTATAGCTAATCAACAAGGA
>CAYHQN010000280.1:0-2463 GCA_964358545.1 uncultured Tangfeifania sp.
CATAATAAATAGGACTTCATGTGGTCGGAACGACCCAGCATGAAGTTCCGGTTGCACAAGATCCCTGGCACAGACTCCATTTTCTATGTATTTATCAATGTTTTTTGTGACTATGCTGATTGGCCGGGCTAGCCTTTATCAGGTGTAATGAGGGTGGTTATTTCTAAACTTCCAACTACTTTTATGGATAATTGCTCCATCAGACAGTTGATTTTCCTGATTTTCAGGTCATTTACCATATATTGGGCAATACAATCCCATTCCTGCACTTTGACAGGTCACTAATGCATTAGAATTCAAACAGATAATTGTGCAGTTTGGTAAAGTACATTATCCGGTGAACGTATTCTGGGCAGTAATTCAATAGTATGCATGATTCCTGTTTTGCAAAACGGACACTGATACCGGTCGAACCCGGTAATGCGCAAAATGCGTTCCTGTAAGGTTTCTTTTACTTTCACCTCCGGCTTTTTAGCCTGCAACAGCCTAAGCTGATCCTTTTGCTTGCTGCTCAATATGCCGTAATACCTTATCTTTACGAAACGGTAAGGTAAGATATGCAAGCAAAACCGTCGAAGGAACTCGACTCCCGATAGCTTTGTCAGCTTCTTCTTGCTGTTGTCTTTGTAGTCTTTGTACAAAAAAGTGATGCCCGAACCGTCGATATTCTGGATCCGGTGATTGCTGATGGCTATCCGGTGTGTATACTGCCCAAGATATTTCACTATTTGCTGCGCATTTCCCAAAGGTGGTTCGCAGTACACTACCCAGGGTTTTTTCCACACATCATCAAGCAGAGATTGATATTGCCGTAGTTGATTGCCCTGTTTGAGCTGCCGTTTGATTTTTTCGAGCAATTTGCCACGGAATACCACGCTTAGCATACGCACCGGATAAAGGTACTTACCTTGTTTGGCAATGCGTTTCAGGTTCCCCTTTACGGTTAGCCCGGCTGAGGGGACAATACAATGAATATGCGGATGCAGGCCCAGGTTCTGTCCCCAGGTGTGCAACACGCAAATGGCCCCGCTTTCAACTCCATAGTGGCTGTAGCCAAAGCTCTGCAACACGCTCCAGGCACACTCGAACATGTTGCTGTAAAACCATTTGCTATCGAGTAAACATACCTGGTTCAATGCCTGGGGCACGGTAAACACCACATGGAAGTATTTCACATCCATGGCATCCCTGATCCGGTCATCGACCCAAAGTGCCTGTTTGTTTGACTGGCATTTGGGACAATGGCGGTTACCGCAACTGTTGTAGCTGATCCTTTGTTTTGCGCAACAATCGCAAACATCTTTGTGTCCGCCCAGGGCCGATGTCCTGCATTTCTGCAAGGCATCGAGCGTACGCAGGGTAAAACTATTGGGCTGGCACTGCTCAATATATTGCAACCCAAACCGATCAATGATTTGGGAGACTTCAAACTGCGGACGCACTATTATTTCTGAGGGTACAATGTATCCAGCGGACTGTGGGCAGCGCCTGGTGTGAATTGGGCAACATGCAAATAGATCATAGTGGTGGTGATATGCGCATGGCCCAACAGCTCCTTGATGGTAACGATATTCACCCCTTCTTCGAGCAAATGGGTCGCATAACTGTGGCGCAGCGAATGAAGGGAAACATCTTTGCTGATATCTGTCTTTTTCAGGCTTTCGCGTATGATCCAGCTCAGTCCTTTCACGCTGTAACGTCCGTCTGGCTCTTTGCCGTTAAAGAGCCAGATATGCGGGTGTTCCGCCGTAATGTATTTTCCCAGTCCTTTGGCCATGTAATCAGACAATGGCACAATCCGGTCTTTCTTGTATTTGCTTTGCCGGATATGAATAGTCTTACGCTCAAAATCGATGTCTGAGAGTTTCAGGTTAATGGCCTCCTGCGAACGCAGTCCTGCCGAATAGATCAAAGTCAGCACGATGCGGTGCTTCAAAAGGGTTGGTGCCTTAAACAACTGACGAAGCTCGCTGCGGTTGAAAATCACAGGTAGTTTTATCTCTTTTCTCAACGAAGGTAAACCGATGGCTCGCTTGTTTTGCCCAATATGGCGAAAATAGTAACGCAGGCCATATACCGCATGCTTGAAACTGCTGCGCGATGGAGATTTAGGCATTTGGGACAGGCCAGTAAGGTACTCGTTGATTTCTTCTTCCGAAATGTCTTCCGGAAGACGGTTAAATTCCAGGCAAACCAGGGCTATCCTACGCAGGTAGTTTTCTAGGGTACTTTGGCTCCTGCCTCCAAGAATGGTTTGCTGTTTCATCTTGTGATACACTTTGTCGAAGCCAACAACCGTTTGCATAGCTCGCTCGAGAATCGTAAATTCACTCTTCTTTCTCATGGTACTGAACTTTAAAAATTAAGAAATTAGTTTTTAGGGAGTTCGTGCTCCCGTTCAGTACCATTTTAACTATATTTGATCAGATTAGCTATCCCACGAAGGTGGGATTTAGTGCAACA
>CAYHQN010000281.1:0-2450 GCA_964358545.1 uncultured Tangfeifania sp.
CACTCGCTTCTCAATCAGTTGAGAAAAATCGGGTTGTCGGACGGGACTCAATATTTGAACGATCAACTATCAGCTAAAATTTCTCAGGCATATTTGGACCATCGAAAGGCTTTGCACCCATAGACTTAGTGCCAGGAGTTACAGAAATCAATTCCGGATCCGTGGTTTTGGGCGCACTGATAAATCCGTGGTAACGAGCCATCCAATAGTCTCTCAAAAAGCCTGTTGGTTCTTTGATGACATTGCCATTGCTACCGCCGTCAGGGAAAGTGGCGTTACGACTGCCGGTCATGACACAGGTTTCACGCGGTGAAAAGGCACAAATTCCACCTTCATAAGAGGTGTAGCCTGGTTCCATGTGCAAATCGTCGCGCTGGGAATTTCGGAAATTATAGGCCTTACAATCCAGTGTCCATTCGCGTAGGTGTTTTACCGAGGGCTCAAGATCACAGTCATTTCCGGTTAATGCTCCATAAGAAAAATTGAACCATGGGATATGCTCCATCCGTTTGATCTCATAGGTCCGTTCCAGACTGCGAAGGTAGATGGACCTCAATTTCAGATCGGTCGTGTAGCGCAGCAAGGTGTTATAGCTTTCAAATGCCAGGTTGTCATCCCATGGAGCAAGAGTGGCAGGGGGAAACGTATTCTTTTGGCGAATGGTATTTTCAGCATAGCCCCAGTCAATAAGTTGCCCCAATCCTTTTTCGAACTTGGTATCTCCTGTCAAACTATAGGCCGACTGCATAAAAGAAAGAATTTCCAGTCCGTTGACACCCCTGTCGTTGTATCCATATGGACGCAAAAGATACTCGGGGTTCCATCGGCCCCAGCGGGTGGGTTTGCCATCCATATCCGGATAGACATATCCACTCTTCAAAATATAGGCTGCAATCCGGTTCAGGTGCTCCCTGGCCAGATCTTTCTCCTCTCCTTTGGCCACAAGATCGTAAAAGAGCGATACGGCATAAAAATGGGCAGTTACCTCATCGCTGGAGGTATCCCCTTTCCAAAACCATTTCCCATCCTTGGTCGGATACCATTTTGCAGGTAAGCCGCCCGATCCCTGGGTACTCCTCTCATCCTTGTCTGCAACAGCAGACCAAATTGACCTTGCAATAAACCCACGAACGGGTGTAATCCTTTCGAGCCAGAGCATTGCTTTAAAGGAGGCAACTGCCTCATCGCGGGCTGTCTTATCACCCGTCACTGCATATTTGTAGCACATGGCCGCCAAATATGTAGAAGTATGTCCACCATCGTTGTCACTGACTTCCCTGATCCATTCGCCACCTTTTTTGTAGAGCGTGTGGATAAATCCAAGCCGCTTGTGACCCCATTCATCTATTTCACGTTCATAAAAGGCAGCCTTCTTAAGTAGGGTAAACGGTTCATAACTGATAATACCAATCCCCTTATCGGTCGCTACGTACACGCATTTGTCCCCTACTGCAATGCCATTCACATATGAACCGGGAAGCCAGTGTTGAGCACCAAAAAAGTGCCACTCTTTGTTTACCATGCGAACAGCCCCCTGCCCGGTACCGATCCAAATATCATGATCAAACCCGGCAGTCAGACAGGTTGTCTTTTCTACAGGAAGACCATCTTTCCCTTTCAGTTCCGTTAGTGCAGCACCTTTTAATACACCCAGCCCCTTACTGGTACCAATAAACAGTCGGCTACCGGAGGATAACAGGTCGTTTGTCTCCTCCGAAGGGAGTCTTCCCCAGTCGATAAAATCCTGGTTGACCACCAGTCCGTCGAACAAAATGAGCCGACCAGGCTGAAGGACGTAAAGGGTTCCACTGTACGATGCGATTCGTGTAATGGGTCCAATACGCACCGGATCAGCATGAACTTGTGTACCATCCTCCATAATCATGGTAATATCGGTTGTATTGTAACCTTCCCTGGGTTTTGTCGTGACAAAATGATCCTTCTCCAACCGATAGATCTCCTCTTTGGTCGCAGCGTACACCGTTCCATTATGAAGGCAGAGATCAACATATTCCTGATTATCCAATTTGCTCCAGATGTTGTTTTTCAACCGAAAGATACCATCGGTAGCAAGCGCCCAAAGCACCCCATCCAAGGCAATCAATCTTTTGACATCTAACGGTGAAAATTTATCGTGATCAATCTGCTCATTTACTAACCGGCAAACAGATCCATCCACAACCGCATAACATTGGCCTTCCAATAAAGCGATGGCCGTTACAGGTTTAGTAGTTTCAATTTTTCTTGCAGCCTCTTGCAGGTAAACTTCATCTTCTTGTGCTTTCCACAATTTGGGAGCGCTTTTGGTCATATTCTGAGCAAATAAGGAACAGTTGAGGAGGCTCAACAGGAACAAGGTTCTTAATGAGTTTTTAAACGTTAGCATAGTTAAAAGTTGAGTCCCGTCCGACAACCCGATTTTTCTCAACTGATTGAGAAGCGAGTGTTTT
>CAYHQN010000282.1:0-2428 GCA_964358545.1 uncultured Tangfeifania sp.
ACTCGCTGGGTAACCTCTTCGCGTCGCAATTATTCGAGCAATGTAAAAAAGAGGTACCGGGACTGGAGACGTCAATAGAAAAAGGCGAATTCCATCCCCTGCTCGACTGGCTGCGCACCCGTTTGCACGTACACGGCCGCAAATTTACCCTGAATGAGCTATCCAACAAAATCACCGGCAAACCGCTGCAAACGCAGCCTTTTATTACTTACTTGAAGAATAAGTATAGCGAAATATATCGGTTGTAAATCACAGGGCTATTTGGTATTCAATAGGGGTGATAAAATAAAAGCGCTTGCAATCTTTTTCGTTTTTGCTATAGTGACGTTCGGATAAAAATGGCAATATCTTATCATCTGTTTCCAATCGTTCGAAGGTAGCCACAATGCCTGTCGAATCAAGAGAGCTAACACCAACCGCACAACGGTGTAATTTAAGTATGATAAGTAGTTATTCCCGAATGGAATTGGGAGAAAATCATTACCTTTGCTGGCACAAAATAATATGCTTAACTCGTTAGACATAAAAAATTATCGCAATCTAAAGGAGCTTAGGATTGGTTCCTTGGGCAGGGTTAATCTTATCACAGGGAAGAATAACACGGGGAAGTCCGCCCTTCTGGAAGCCATTGCAATTTATGCGACAAAGGGAGATTTAGTATTAATTTATCAACTGCTTGGTGAGAGAGGAGAAAATTACAGAAGGCAAGAGGAATACAATAACACTACTGAACTTAACATACGAACATTATCTTCCATGTTCACCAACCGAAATGTCGGTTTTGGAAATGATGATGCTATTTCAATTGGTAGTATTAAAAACACCTTGTTCCAAGGTGAAGTATCTTCTGATAAATCAGTTTCTCTTCGCTTTGTAAAGTTTTTTGATGAAATCCAAAAAGATAATCAAGGTGGTATGATTAGCAGAAGAATAATTGCTTTAGAAAACAAAATTGACAAGCAACTTGCAAATTACAGAGTGGCCATTCAAACAAGAGCTGGCGGTACTACCTTTACCGTTCCACTTGATTTTACAGCAGATAGACCTTCTAGGCTTGTTATTACAGGGCCTGACACAAACGAAAGCCTCCAATTCATCCGGACAAGAAATATTGACAGAGAAATAAACGGTAAACTATTTGACAATATCACACTGACAGAGAAAGAGAAGCACGTAATAGATGCTTTAAAGATTATTGAGCCATCAACAGAAAGAATTGCCTTTGTTGAAGAAACCCCAAGGGAAAGAACGGCCGTAATTAAATTGTCAAACAACCCAAGAGTATTGCCGTTGCAAAGTATGGGTGATGGAATAAATCGCATACTAACGATTATTCTTGCATTGGTCAATGCTGACAATGGTTTTTTACTGATTGACGAATTTGAAAACGGCTTGCACTATACTGTTCAGAAGCAACTCTGGAATATTATTTTTACTTTGGCTCAGAAATTAAACGTTCAAGTGTTTGCTACAACGCACAGCGAGGATTGTATCTCCGGATTTGAAAGTATTTTGAATAGCCCCGGCAATTCACTTGAAGGGGAACTCATTCGCCTTGACAATGAGAACGGAACGATTAGGCAAGTCGAATTTAATGCAAACGAATTAAAAATCGCTAATGACCAAAACATTGAAATCCGATAATGAAGTTGAAAGAAAAATTCAGTAATAAACTCTTGGTAGAAGGAAATGACGACCAACACGTTATTTGGGCTTTGTGTAATAAATTCAATGTACCAGAGACATTTGATGTGATAGATTGCGAAAGCATTAATAATCTGACCTTGCAAATCCCCGTCAGGTTTAAGCAAACAGGCATTAACACATTAGGGATCATGGTTGATGCAGACCGTGAGATAAAAAACAGATGGGCTTCTTTGAAAGGTTTACTTTCTGCACAAGGGTTTAAAGTCCCCGATGACTTGCCGTCAACCGGACTTGTCCTTATAAACGACAACAATAAAAAAGTTGGCGTTTGGATTATGCCCAACAACAACCTCAATGGAATGATCGAAGATTTTATTTCTTTTCTCGTTCCAAAAGACGATAAACTTCTACCAATCGTCCATGCTACCCTTGACGATATTGAAAAACAGAAACTGAATAAATATCCTTCAATTCATAAATCCAAAGCGGCTATTCATTCCTGGCTTTCCTGGCAAGAAGACCCAGGAACCCCCATGGGATTGGGTATAACAAAAAGATATTTGGCCACTGACGATGAAACTTGTTTGCTTTTGATACAGTGGCTTAACGAGCTATTCAACAAGTAACTGCAAAATTGAACCGACTGACCTTCGCGGCGCCGCAATAGCGCTATCTCAAAATCCATCCCGGTATTTCTTCGAAACTCCTGAAAGTTTATAAAACACTTTATCTCCCAAACAACATCACCCACAGATACGCGATTGCAAGCGCAAGATAAGCC
>CAYHQN010000283.1:0-2406 GCA_964358545.1 uncultured Tangfeifania sp.
CACTATTTAATTCTCTGAATCTAACAGGTTGACCTTTTCGCCTTTTTTCTCGTAAGATTTACCGCAGGTGCAAAGGGCAAGCATGTTATTATTGAAATCTAATTTAATTCCACATTCGCACGTCCATCCCACAATCTTTGCCGGATTCCCGACAACAAGGGCATAGTCAGGAACATCTTTGGTTACAACGGCTCCTGCCCCAATGAAGGCGTATCTGCCTATAGTGTGGTCGCAGAGGATGGTGGCGTTTGCACCAATAGTTGCGCCTTTTTTGACCAGTGTTTGTTTATATTCCTTTCTACGTGAGACATGGCTTCTTGGGTTTGAAATGTTGGTAAAAACCATTGAGGGGCCGCAAAAAACATCATCCTCGATTATAACCCCTTCAAATACAGATATGTTATTTTGTATTTTCACATTGCTGCCTATGACTACATTTTGGAAAATGACAACGTTCTGTCCTATATTACATTTTGTTCCAATCTTACAATTTGGCAGGATGTGCGAAAAATGCCATATCTTTGTGCCTTCTCCAATTTCACATGGTTCTTCAATGACGGCGGTTGGGTGGGCAAAGTATTCTTTTTGTTCTTGGAAGTGCTGTGATATTTCCTTTAAGGTGTCATTCTTGCTTTTCAGGTAGACGACTTTGCCATTTTCATCTAATGAACTTTGACATGCTTCAAGTATTTTAAGGACCTTTATTCCTTCCTTACCATCTGTTCTCGGATTATTACGGGTCTGCATACATTCGAGGAAGTGTTTGCATCCCTCATGCAAAGGTTCTTTCATCTCGAAGGGAACTGGAATTGCATTTTCTTTCTCAGGAACAGGAACGTTATCCCTCCATTCTATTTGATGGGGGTAAAGAAGGAGTTTATTGACAGTTGCCACGTCATCAAAGACAGCCATCTTCCTATCGCCTACTACTATCAGCTTTTGTTCCTTAAATGGGTGAATCCAGCTAACAAAGATGTGCGACTTGACGCCGCTTGGAAAATTTAAAATGCTCATGGTAACGTCTGCAATAGTGTTGTGGAGGTAATACCCACCATGAGAGCTAACAGAATCGGGCAATTCTTTTACTAATGATAGTATCACAGAGATGTCATGCGGCGCAAAACTCCATAGAATGTTTTCTTCCCTTCGAATTTTGCCAAGATTTAACCTGCTTGAATAGATGTAATAAATCCTTCCAAGCTCTCCGTTATGTATCATTTCTTTCAATTTTATTACAGCAGTATGAAACTGTAATAGATGGTCAACCATCAGGATTCTACCCATATTTTTAGCGATTTGATTAAGCTTTATTCCTTCTTCTGCCGTTAAACACATTGGTTTTTCTACAAATACATCCTTGCCATTTTCGAGAGCTGCTCTTGCCATTTCATAGTGAAACTCTACAGGAGTCGAGATGACCACGCCGTTTATTTCGGAATCCTTCAACAACTCATCGTAATCCGAACTGATATTTACATCTGTATAGTCTTTCTTGATAGACTCTAAACGATTTACGTCAATGTCGCATACGGTATGGAGTACTCCGAGTTGGTGAAAATTTCTCACCAAGTTTTTTCCCCAATAACCTGTCCCTATGACTGCGATATTCTTCATATACTATACTATTACTACAAATTTGTTTTTATTTATTGTTTTTTGTGTACAATACCCCGATCCACTGGTAACGTCGCTTACGTGGCACAATCATTCGTAGTATATCGAGCATAATTAAAATTAATTTTCTCTTTTTCTGTTTGGAGCCTTTATATCCACATTGGGGGCACACATTGGTTTTACTTTTAGACCATCTGTTTCCCAGTTGTTGGCGCAAGAATGTGTCGTATCTATAAGCACGTTTCCTTTTTCTGCCAATGTATTCATGCCTAACATATTCAAAATTGGAGAAAAGCATCTTTAAATTCCCCAAGGAATACGACCTCAAATGCCTATCCGCGTGAAAAGTTGCGCCACAGGCAAGACATTTGGCAAAACGATCTTGCAGGTTTTGTTCGTTTGGTACTGTTACAAGAATGTAATTTTTCGATACCCGCTCTAATTCTTTTAAAGCGTTAAAATAATCATGATACAGGATGTGTTCCAATACCTCACATGTTATTACCAGGTCAAAAGACCCATCTTGAAATGGCAGAGTTGTCCCTTTTGATAAAACCTTTTTTCCTTTGACGTGTTTCAGGGCGTTATACGAAATGTCAGTCCCAACAACAAATGCAAATCTTTCTGATAGCACGTTTGTAATTCTTCCATCGCCGCACCCCACATCGAGAACACTTTTTGTATCATTCGGAATCATGCTTAACGTCTTATCTATTCGCGTTAAAAGTCTGGAATTAATAGTGTTATTGCCCCATAGTTCCTCTTGTTCGTAATAGTCGGTGAAGGTGTTAA
>CAYHQN010000284.1:0-2356 GCA_964358545.1 uncultured Tangfeifania sp.
ACATTAAAGACGAATTTGCCAACAGGGGTTTTGCTGGTCGCTTTGGTGCAGGCTTACCATCTATCAGCGACGGGTCTTTGTTGTTTTTACAGCATATGATTTCCAAGATGAAACGCAGCGCAGGCGGCAGCCGTATAGGAATAGTCTTTAACGGTTCGCCGTTGTTTAGCGGCGGCGCAGGCAGCGGCCCGAGCGAAATTAGAAAATGGATTATTGAAAACGATATGCTTGAAGCGATTATTGCCATGCCTGACCAGTTGTTTTACAACACAGGGATTTCCACGTATATCTGGATAGTAACTGACCGCAAGAGCAAGGAACGCAAGGGTAAGGTGCAGCTTATCAATGCAACCGGCGCTGATAAGGAAGACAAAGACAATCCCTTTTACAGCAAGATGCTCCGCAGCTTGGGCAACAAGAGAAAAGAGATACATGAGGAGGCTATTAAACGGATTACCGACATTTACGATGAGTTCAAGGAAGGGTCTTACTGCAAGATATTTGACAACGATGATTTCGGTTACAACCGCATCACGGTGGAGCGCCCCAAGAGAAATGAAAAAGGCAATATCGAAAAAGATCGTAAGGGCAATCCCGTGCCTGATGCAGACCTGCGTGATTTTGAAAATGTGCCTTTGAAAGAAGATATGGAGGAATACTTCAAACGGGAAGTCTTGCCGCATGTTCCTGATGCATGGATTGACCACAGCAAAACAAAAGTTGGTTATGAAATTAACTTTACAAAATATTTTTACCAATACAAGCCACTACGTAGTTTGGAAGAAATAAGAAACGATATTCTGGCACTGGAAGCTGAAACCGATGGGATGATCAAAGAAGTTATTCAATTATGAAAAGTTATGAGAAATATAAGCCTTGTGGGAGTGATTGGACAGGGAAGATTCCGGAGCATTGGGATTCGAAAAGGTTGAAATATGTGGCAAAGATTAACCCATCAAAACCCCCATTTCAAGTTGATGGATCAGCCGATGATGAAGGTGTTTTTCTTCCCATGGAAAAGGTTTCTGAACATGGGCAAATCAATCAGGAATTAAGAAAGAGTATTCACGAAGTAAGTTCAGGATTTACTTGCTTTGCAAAGGGTGATGTTATTGTGGCTAAAATTACTCCTTGTTTCGAAAATGGCAAGGGTGCTTTGCTTTCTGATTTAGAAACTGATTTTGGTTATGGGTCGACCGAATTTCACGTGCTGAGAGCGAACGAGGCTGTTTCACCTATCCTTTTGTTTTATATTACAAAGACCCACCCGTTTATGAAAAATGGCGAGGCATTTATGTCCGGCTCTGCCGGTCAGAAAAGAGTTCCATCCTCATTTGTGGAAAATTTTGAAACTGGTGTTCCTCCGAAAGAAGAACAAACTGCCATCACCAACTTCTTGGACGAAAAGACCGCTCAGATGGACACGCTCATTGCCAACAAGCAAAAATTGATTGAACTGCTGAAAGAAGAACGAACAGCGATTATCAATCATGCGGTGACGAAAGGCATCAACCTCAAAGTCAAGCTCAAACCCAGCGGCATAGAATGGCTCGGCGATATCCCAGAGCATTGGGAAGTGAAGAAGTTGAAGTATGTGGTATCTAAGATAGGAAGCGGAATTACTCCTACTGGTGGTGCAAGTGTTTACCAAAATGAGGGTATTCCACTTCTAAGAAGTCAGAACATTTATAATGACGGCTTAAAACTGGATGACGTGGCATATATTTCAGATGATATTGATGAACAGATGTCTAATAGCAGAATAGAAGATGATGATGTTTTATTGAATATTACAGGTGCGTCAATCGGAAGATGCTTTTATGTTCCAAAAGACTTTGGAAAAGGGAACGTTAATCAGCATGTTTGTATTATTAGACCTATTCAGAATTTGTTGAGGACAAAGTTTTTGCATTCAATAATTGTTTCAGGTTATGGTCAGACTCTTATAGACACATGTCAGACAGGTGCAAACAGAGAAGGATTAAATTTTCAACAAATTAAAAGTTTTGACTTGCCGATTCCTGATATACAGGAGCAACGACAGATTGTTGCTTTTATTGAAACCCTCACTTCCCGTATTGACGCCACCATTTCCCAAATCGAAAAAGAAATAGATCTTTTGCAGGAATACCGCACTGCTTTAATCAGCGAAGTGGTGACGGGGAAGGTTAAAGTAATATGAGTAAAGAACTTACACCAAAAGAAGGCGACATAATCTTTTACACAACCCCTGATTGGGCAGTGCATATTGAGGTATTTTTTCAAAATGAAACCTTCTGGCTGAGCCAAAAGAAAATGGCTGAGTTGTTCGGTGTGGATGTGCGGACGGTGAACGAGCATTTGAAAAATATCTTTA
>CAYHQN010000285.1:0-2333 GCA_964358545.1 uncultured Tangfeifania sp.
GCAATTTATCGATAAAAATTTGCTGGGGTAAGTCGGATTTGATGGGGTGCATACGATTAGCCTGTAACTTTATAACAACGCCCTTGTCTGCATGAAGAAAAAAAAACTCAAGCGAATAAAATTCATTGGAGCCGTTTTAGTTGTCACATTTTGTATTTGGGTGTTGGTAGGTATTGGTATCTGGGTCAATGTCAAAATCACCAATTGGAGAAGGTTGAGTGAAATAGAAGGGGTAAGTGAGGCCAGTTACCAAACTTTTAGCAAATTCATCGATGATATTGAAAGCCAGACCGAATGGAATGTTGAGATTATCAGTGGGTTGAGGTCACGGGAAAGGCAGAAGGAGCTTCTGAGGGAAAATTCAAAAAATGCTTCCATTGACAAAAGCCGTCATGTCCTGGGAAGGGCCATCGACATCAACCTATACCAAAAGAACTGGCTCTGGAGAGTCTGGCTGAAGAAATTTAATTCCAGGAGAGACTGGAAAAATACCGGTGTCGTTAAAATATCCGAGAAGTATGGTTTACTGTGGGGTGGAAGCTACCACAATTATCACGATCCGGTGCATTTCGAGATCAGATAACAATAAAAAATGCCGGTCGCAGACCGGCATTTTTTATTGTTATCTAATCTCCTTTATCCTTTCTTTTCCTCTTTGGGTTTCCCGGGTACAGGAACGGTATAAGCTTTCAGGTCGTAAGCGCCCAGTTCCAGTTTTGCAGGCATCATGCTTACAGCTGAATTGAATACCTCATCGTAAGTTACCTCGTTGCCGGTGTAGGCAGATTCGCGTCCCATGATGGCTGTCAAACAGGAGATAGCAGTCTCTACAGCCTGGTTGAGCGGTTTGTTCGCACGGATATGGTTGATAAAATTGACATGTTCGAGGGTATAAGGGTCGGTCTGTTTGTGTTCGGCCTTCTCCTTCTCGACATCGGTTTCCCAGATAACATTACCTGCCAGGTCTTTTATTTCCTGGTTGTTACCAGCTCCGGCGCTTGTCCAGGATCCTTTAGTCCCCTGAATGAATTCCGATACATTGTTTTTGCATCCATCTATTTGACGGCACATGCTGTGCAGCCTTATGCCTCCTTCGTATTCAAAATCAACACTGAACTCATCATATTGGTCGCCTGTCAATCTTCTGTGGCGGGCGCCAAAACCAACACATTTCACAGGTTTTTTGCCTGTAAACCAGTTGAACACATCGAGGTTGTGAACATGTTGTTCGACGATATGGTCACCTGAAAGCCATTTCCAGTTAACCCAGTCGCGGACCATCAGCTCCATGTCGCTCCAGCTTTTTTCACGGTTTCTGTACCATAGCATGGATTGATTCCAATAGACGTTCCCGGAGACGATTTCCCCGATCATTCCTTTTTGAATCTGTTTGAAAGATTCAACATATTTCCGCTGGTGGTGTCGTTGGGTTCCGGTGACAACAACCAATCCCTGAGATTCAGCTTTTTTGGCGGTGGTCATGATGGAACGGGCGCCGGGGCCGTCAACGCAGACCGGTTTTTCCATAAAGACATGTTTGCCAGCTTCAACGGCTGCTTCGAAATGGATTGGACGGAAGTTTGGGGGAGTGGCAATAATTACCAAATCAATATCCGAAGCGAGTACTTTTTTGTAGTTGTCGAAACCTGTGAAACACTTATCGTCAGGAACGTCAACTTTGAATTTATCTTTCAGGGTCTTGCGGCATCCATCGATGCGATCCTGAAAAAGATCGCCCAAAGCTACAATCTGAAGATTTGGACCTGCGCTTAGAAAATTAACGGCAGCACCGGTGGCCCTGCCTCCACAGCCAATTAAACCTGCACGAAGTGGCTTGCCATCGTTGGCATAATCAGGAAGTTCAGGTACATAGGCATTTGCCAGACTGGTCAATGGCACAAGGACCGGCGTTTTTTCACCTCCGCTACAGGAGGAAAGAATGGTACCGGCACCCAGGGTACTGGCTGCTCCGACCACTGCGGCACTCTTGAAAAAATCTCTTCTGTTAACCGAAATTTTGCTCATAATGTTGGTCTGTTAATTTGTTGATACGAAAACTGTATAAATATATAAATTTTGTTCTGGTTTACGATGTTTACGATGATTGAAATATTTGAAATGTTTGACCCTTCGACTTCGCTCTGGGATCGGGTGATCATGTTATCAGACTTTTACCCTTTGACAAGCTCAGGGACCGGGTGATAATGTTATCTATGCTTTAACCCTTTTATTTTGCTCAGGAACCGGGTGATTGAGTTATCTATGTTTGATCCTTGGGCCCTTCGACCCTTCGACAAGCTTCTATGTTGTAAAACAAATTTTTCCCAAAGATT
>CAYHQN010000286.1:0-2331 GCA_964358545.1 uncultured Tangfeifania sp.
GTTTCTATACGCTCAATTTCTGCTGCTTTCAAGCCCTGGTAAATAATCAGTCCGAGCATCACTTTTTCTTTTCCATGATACGTTTCATAGAGGTTTTCTAATTCCTGCTTTTCTAAATAATCATGCAGGATTTTTTTCTTTGTTCCTTTGAGTTGCAAGCCCTGTGCGGGATTATGTCCTTTCAGGGGATTTAAAAAATTGTTTCCGGTTTCATTTTCATAATCAAAATAATGCCGGATGGCTAAGAGTTTGGCATTGAGCAGGTTTACATTTTCGCCCTTGTTTTGAAGCTGCTGTATGTAGTGTAAAAGCCCGCTGTAATTGATTCCCAGCAGATTATTTTCTCTTGCCCATTGCATAAGTTCTTGTACCCTTGCCGCATATTTTCTAATGGTGTGAGGAATAAATTCTTTGTCCTGAAGGAATACTTTTAATCCTTCTATTGCTTTGTTTTCATTCAAATTCTTCATTCATTATGTGCGTATAGATTTGCGTAGATTCCAAGCTGCTGTGTCCTAAAAATTTGCTGATGTCTTCTAATTTCATCCCGCTTTGCAATAAATGTGTGGCAATGCTGTGTCTTAATGTGTGCAGCCCTGCCTGTGGCTTGCTGTCATTGATTCCGCTTAGTTTTATGAGTTTTTTCAATCTTTGATACAGCCCGCCACTACTGAGCTTTACGCCTCTTTTTTCATTGATAAAAAAACGTTCAGTGTGTTTGTCTTTCAATAATACCGGTCTTGCGTATTCTAAGTAATTACCCAGCCTCAACTGCAATGCTATTGCTACCGGTACTAATCGTTCTTTATACGCTTTCCCTTTTCTTACATATAATAAGCCTCTGTCTAACTGTAAGTCATTTACCAAAACCGCTTCGCCTTCACTTCTTCTCAGTCCGCAACCGTAATAAATATCAAGCATAGCTGTATCTCTCATTCCAAGCGGTCCGCTGTCGCAACATTCATACAGGGCTTTGATTTCTTCTTTGGTAAACACTATTTTTTTAGCTTGCTGTTCTTCTCTTTTCACATTCACCACAAGGGTTTTCCCTTCCTGTTTTAAAAGATATTCTGCCAGCTTTTCAAGTGTGTGGATGTGGTTGTTGATGCTTGCTGCGCTTAATGTTCCGGTGGTTCTCTGTTTTTTTCTTTGTTTCAACTGCGCTATGTATTGCGGGATTATATTTTCCGGAAGATGTTGCAGGGTACCTATTTTCTGCTGTTCCAAAAAGTGTAAAAACTCTCTCAGGAATAAAGGCTTGTAATACACTGTATGCTGCGAGTAGCCCAATGTTTGCAGCCACTCTTTAAAATCTTTTTCTGTTTTTTTGTAGTAGTCGCTGTGTAGCCTGTGACCCTTCATAATAGGGGGTATATATGCCCCTCCCTGTTATACTTGTTATACTTAATTTTTATTTTTGAAGGACTTGCCGGCAATGGGTTTCAGAAGATTAAGTATAACATTCGGGGTATGTTATACTGATGTTATACTTATGTTATACTTCCGATTCCTGCGACTTTGTCTTGTTATACTGCCCATTACTCCGGGCTTTTAACTGCTCCAATACTTTATCAAGTATATCAATGCCGGACTTTAACTGTTCGTAATCATCCCATATTCTTACGCTGTATTCAAAGCCGGTTTTGCGGTTGCCTCCGGTTTGTTTGATATAGCCCCGTTGTTCTAACTCGTACAGATAACGATTTACCTGCATGGGGTTCATGCGTAATTTTTCCCGGATAGGTTTTGCGTAAAAACTTTCTTCCTGCTTTGTTTTCAAATAGGTTTTTATACTTTCAAAAAAACTGCGCAAGGATCCACTGAGCTCGTCTGATTTTCTCAGCAGCACTTCTTTGCTTAACTCATTTGCCCACCGGACATCTTCAAAAGTGGCTTCTATAAATGGTGTGCCTTCCTTTGTGTATTTTATTTCCCGCTGATGCTGGTGCCAGAAGGCTATTGCTTTTATCAAGGTCAGGTAATGGGTGTTGGTTCTTAATTTCTTAAAAACATATTCTGGTATCTGAAGTTGTTCTCCGAAAGGAATTTTTATTTCCATCGGCATCAGTTGCATCTGTGCGGTTTTAAACAGGGTTTGTATTTTTAGTTCATTGCTTTTGTCAAGCAGCCCGGATAGGGATTTTCTTTGGTAGTCCATCACTTTTTCTATGTGCTCTCTGCTTTCATTTACGTGGATTAAAAAACTGCGATTGGCGTTGTCCTCAAATATCTTGTCTTTGGTGGTGGCTCCGGCTACGCATACCGGACCTTCGGCATACAGCCATTTCTGGCTGTGTTCTCCGCTCTTGGGATCGCTGGTAACACTTAGTT
>CAYHQN010000287.1:0-2324 GCA_964358545.1 uncultured Tangfeifania sp.
AAACAGCAACACCGTCAGGCTTTTTCTCCCTTATGATTTTAAGCAGCGTGGTGGTGAACCCGTAGATTGCGTTTGTCGGAAAGCCCTTGGAATTCGTCAGCCCCTTAATCGCATAAAATGCGCGGTAGACATAAGAATTGCCGTCAATGAGATAAAGATTCATGCAGGAATTATACATGTATGGTTAACGGCATGTAAATCATTAAGCCTGCTATTATAATGAAACCATGATTCCTATTGACTAACCCATCAACCTCCTCCTATAATCACAACAAATACCTCAGCAGTATAAAACATAATGTTGGGCGGCAGTAGTTTTGTTTTAAAATGTTTATGTCAATGGTACAATAAGAACGGTGAAGACAATCAAGAATAACAGGGCGAAGAAACTGATACAGTCAACAACAATTGCGAAGTAAAGGAACACTATATGGCCAATAAATCGCATTTCAATAGTGGACACATGGCAATAAATCAATTGAAAAAGAATGGGTCTTTGCATAGTTCAACGATCACGGGAATTGCAACGCCACACACGGTTCATGGTGTCTTTATTCAAGATGCAGTTGACTTTTTGAAGGCATTGCCTGATTCATCAGTCCAATTAATTCTGATAGACCCGCCATATAATCTTGATTTAGACAACTGGGATAGTTTCCATAACTATCTCGATTGGGCAAAAGGGTGGTTGGATCAAATCTGTCGTGTGTTATCTGATTCAGGTAACTGTGTCATTTTTGGGGGCTTTCAATATCAAGATTTAAAGAAGGGAGACCTCCTTGAAGTCCTCCATTATACTCGCCATGAAACAGCTTTACGATTTGTCAATCTTATCATTTGGTACTACAAGAACGGCATGAGTGCGCATCGCTTTTTTGCCAACAGGCATGAAGAAGCAGTTTGGCTTTCCAAGACGAAGAAATACTATTTCGATCTGGACTCTGTTAGGGTGCCATTTGATGAGGCGACAAAAGAGATGTACAAAAAAGACAAGCGTCTCAATCCCGAAAGTATTGACAAGGGGAAAAACCCTACAAATGTTTGGGAAATAGGGAGGCTAAATGGCAATTCGACGGAAAGGGTTGGCCATCTGACGCAAAAGCCAGTCGAACTTATCCGGCGTTTTGTTAAAGCTCTGTCGTTTGAAGGTTCGATAGTCCTCGATTTTTTTGCCGGTTCTGGAACAACAGGGCGTGTTTGCATAGAAGAGCGACGGCATTCACTCTTAGTAGATTCAGATAATAAACTGTACGGTTATTTAGACAAACACATTAGGCAGATTAAATCGAATTTGTTTTTGCCCGAATATAGTCTGATGAAAGGCACCAGCATTGATACCGTACTTGAAGAAATTGCTTTGGTGAATAAACAACTTCCGCAAAAATCCCTTGTCAAGGACTATCGCAATGAGTAAAGGACAAACAAGGCGGCTAACCACGCAGCACATATCTTCGGGAGGCGCAAGCGGCATCTTTGGCGAAGATGCTCAGGTACATGATCAGTCTGTTGGTCGTGCAAGTGTGAGTGTATTTGAGAAACTTAAGCAAGAATATCAGAAGTACCAATTCAGATTCAGGCAAGCGATCAGCAAACAGGAAATAAATGAGAAGCTAAACTCAATTGACAAGCGATTGGGCGAAACTCTCTTCGTAAAAGAGTCAAAAATCAAACCCGATGGTGGGATTATCGAGGTCCAGGACAAAGATAAACAATGGAGGGTAGTTTTAGTTAGCGAAGCAAAGTTTCAAGGAAAAGATGTTGAAAATATTAAGGCAGGCGTACTTGTCGGGAAGAACAAAGATCAAGAATTAATGGTAGCAGGGAACGCTATCGAAAGAGTGTACAAGAACATTAATGAAATCAGGAACTTCATGCTCGACGAATATCATTTCCCGTATGCAGTATTCTTGCAAGGCTCGAACTTTGCAACCAAAACAGTTCAGGTATTTAAACCCGACGGTTCTTTCGTGGAAATTAGACATGACTCAGGCGCAATGAACAGAATTGACAGAGTAACAGCAGCAAATTATTGTATGCAGATCAATTGTAATTACTGCAAGAATATTTTTATAGGTCATAAGAACTCGTCCATCATGCTTCAAGCCGCTTCCATATATGCCAGATGCGAACCTTGGAAAGAGGATGAAATGCGGAAGATTATGATGGATATTGCAAATACATCCATAGGAATCTTAAATCAGTTAGGATAGCACACAAGAAAATGTATAAACCAAAGGCTAACGGAAGTGATCAAGAAATCGGATCGCCCAACAACCGCATCAACTCGGGCTGGCAATTCCGCTGCGCTCCATTGCCAGCCGGTT
>CAYHQN010000288.1:0-2323 GCA_964358545.1 uncultured Tangfeifania sp.
CTTTTTGTAATTTTATGCAAGGAGAGAGACCGTCTCAGTAATTATCTTAAAGAACACTGAGTAGACAATCTTGTTCACTATCCGATACCGGTTCATCATCAACCACCTTGTAGGAATATCCGACGCGACACGAAAGGGTTGGCTAACGCAGAATCCCACGCGGTTCGTTGTCTTTCCATTCCGTGCCATCCTCAAATGAGCGACAAGGATGTATGTAAAGTGATAGAGGTCATTAATGAATTCAAATAGACCTACAGAGCACTTTGTTACTTTATTTGACAGCAAATTTTTACCTATGGGAATGGCTCTTCACGATTCCTTGATGGCACACGCCCAACCTTTCCATTTGTGGATTTTGTGCATGGACGAGATGGTTGAAAAACAATTAAAGCTGATTTCCTTGCCCGATGTAACGCTAATTCCACTGAAAGAAATCGAAACTCAAAAACTATTGGCTGTGAAACTTGAGCGAACACTGGGCGAATATTGCTGGACATTGACACCGTTTGCACCCCAAGCCGTATTTGACCGAAATCCAAATGTAAAGAGTGTTACATACTTGGATGCAGACATTTTCTTTTTTGATGATCCGAGAATCTTACTTAGTGAATTAGATCAGAGCAGGAAACATATTTTGATCACAGAACATGCCTATGATCCTAAATATGATCAAGCGCTTGCAAGTGGGAGATTCTGTGTTCAGTTTACGACTTTTAGAAGAACTGAACAAGCTGCAAAGGTTATGAAATGGTGGCAGGACAAATGTCTGGAATGGTGTTTTGCCCGTTTAGAGAATGGAAAGTTTGGTGACCAGAAATATTTAGATAGCTGGCCTGAGTTATTTAGTGATGTAGTACACATTGTTCGACAAGTTGAAAAAACTTTGGCACCTTGGAATGTGCTGTTCTTTGAAAAAAAAAATGGAGGAACAGTTGATCCTGTCTTCTATCATTTTCATTCATTAAGAATTATTAATCCACATAAAGTTAGGCTATACCACGGTTATAAAATTGGGAAACAAGGATTGTGTTTATATGGCCAATATTTAAAGAATTTGAGTAAGCACATCAGTTCACTAAAAATACATTGCATTACAACGCCATATATTGAGCAGAAAAAAGAAAAATGGGGGTTATTGCGTTACTTCAAAAGAAGAATAACCAAAGTAGTCCGGTTTGCTTCGATTTATTATTTATAGTTGTTTAACATTAGCTTAAGGGGAAGTATTGCTAATCCAAAAAGATTATGAAAATTAGTGTAATTATTCCTACTTTTAACAGTGCAAAGACCATCGAAGGCACCCTCAAGAGCATAGCTGATCAGAATTGGCCTGATATCCAGGTTATCATTCAGGATGGTGGTTCTGCAGACGGGACAAAGGATGTCGTTGCCAGGTATCCAATAGCCTTGTCTGGCTGGCATACTGCGCCAGACAATGGTATATATCACGCAATGAATAATGGTATTAATCGTGCAGCAGGCGAAGTCGTTGCCATCCTTAATAGCGATGATGTATGGTTGCCTGGTATCCTTAAGCGCGTTGCCGAAGTTTTTTCCCGTAATCCCGACGTGGGTATTGTTTCAGGTTCTATAGAGGTATGGGAAGATTTACCCAATGGAGTTAGTGTAATTCTAAAATCAAGTTTGCTCCATCTCCACACAGGTATGACAATTCAGCATCCGGCTACCTTTGTCCGAAGAAGTGTGTATGAATGTGTTGGACTTTTTAATACCCGCTATCGTATAGCTGCTGACTATGATTTTGTCCTGAGATGCCTGGAAGCTAATATTCCATGGATCATACTTGAAGACGTTCTTACCCTTATGCGAGCAGGTGGTAAGGGTGGATCAACCTTTAACTTCGATGACTGGACGATTCGACGGTCTCATAAACTTTCATCGGTAATTAACGAGACCTGTATTTGTGCAAACAGCTTCGCACGGTATTTAACCAGGCAGGCTGTTTTAAAAATCTTTGGGAGAAAAACTTTATCGGCTCTCAGAGGGTGCTTATGGAACAGGCGCATATATCGATAGATGAGAATTTATTAAAAATTTATAGAATAGTTTGCTATAGGCTATTTTAGAGACTTTCATTTAAACAACACTTTCAAAAACTTTCAAGGTATTCATTGCCGTATTTTCCCATGAAAAAATTTTTGCCCTTTTCAATGAATTTATTTTCAACTGAGAAATCAGATTTTGATCTTTTAATGCCTTCAATATTATGTCGGCTATTGCAGCAGGATTTGTTGGATTAAAATATACAGCTGCATCTGCACAAATTTCCACCATCGGTTCTACTTTAGAAGCAAGTATTGGA
>CAYHQN010000289.1:0-2283 GCA_964358545.1 uncultured Tangfeifania sp.
GAACTCGATCCTTTTTGACAATAACACATCCCCAAAATAAAGCAAATCCTGTATTTTTTGGATAATCCCCGAAACTTTTTCGGGCAATAAAATTAGCAATAAAAAATTAAATGTTTTTTTAAGTAAAAAAATTAAATGTACTTTTTTAATTTTGAGTGCGGTGGGGGGGGTGTGGCACTAACACTTTTTAGACGGCCGTCGAGAAAATGTTAGTGTTAGTAGTATCATTATTACGACGTGATATTTCAGAGATTCTGTCGATCGAGGATCCTACTGGAGTCAGCTGCGGGAGATCATGCTCCACCTCTTCACCTTCAATTCAATGATTGTTTGGCGGCTGGCTTAGGGGGTGTTTTCTACGGAGCAAATTAGACTCGGTTAAATATCTCTTTACTCTTTCCTTATCTTCATTTTCTGATTCTCCTTTAAAGTATATCTCAATAAAATCAACCGTATTTAATAAGTCTCTTGAAATCTTTTTGAAACTCCTCTGTTTCTTTATAGTTCATCTGGTTCATATTCCCTAACAGAAGTCTCTTCCGTTCTATAAAATACTCCTTCATATTTGATTGGCTGATTGTCTTTCGTAATAATCCAAGGAACATCTTTATGGGAATAATCACTAAGCTCAGTTGCTGATTTATCTGATAATCTCGAGAGCACTTCATCGATATGCTTTATTTCTTGTGCATTTAATACAGATATATCTGATTCTCTGCGTGGTAAATACTTTGTTTGTTCATGTAAAAAATAGTTACTTTTAACTGTTTCGAGTTCTC
The DNA here is from genome assembly GCA_964358545.1 of uncultured Tangfeifania sp. Classification (GTDB taxonomy): domain Bacteria; phylum Bacteroidota; class Bacteroidia; order Bacteroidales; family Prolixibacteraceae; genus CAINVV01. The sequence continues at coordinate 780 of CAYHQN010000289.1, forward strand.
CTTTTGATTCCATAGACTCAACAATCTTCTTAAATTCTACTGGAGTTGGTCCAAAATGATTTTTTATATATGTCGCTCCAATAAGCTGTTCTTCAAACTTTTCGTAATAGTCAAAATCAATAAAATATAGAAGTTTATATAAAACAGTCATCCCCACGTTAGATTTACTTCCCACTTTTTCTAAAACATAAAGCAACACCTCTTTAAATTTCTTAAGATTTTTTTGTGGCACATCAATACGGATGCCCCGCTCCTCTTTCTTCTCCGGTGTCTCATTGATAGAGACCTCAATATTAGAAATTTTATCTCCAGATATGAGTTCGGCAAGAGTGATATTAAAAATTTCAGCAAGAGTATTTGCTTGTGAGAGAGTCAGCTCTTTTGTCCCCTTTTCAATTTCTATATAACTTGCTCTTGAAACACCGATTTTTTCGGCAACAAAAGCTTGAGAAATACCTTGGTTATTCCTCATTTCCAACAAAAAGGCATGTTTAATCATACCTATAGTATAGCCATACTGGGAACTGTGTCAATAAAATTGACATCTTACTTGTGGATAAAATTGACATTGAGATAAGCAGGAGTCAGGGGCGCTTTTTTGATTCCAGATGTTTAAGTATTAATTCTATATCCTTAAAATCCTTTGACCTTCCCCACCTAGCTTTAAATTCCATTAATCTTTGCAGTGAAAGAAGCGGCACATCATTAACGACCTCCGCTTCTTGAATAAGAGTTTCAAATGTGAAGCCCCGCTCAACATCACCGAGGTGAAGAAGCAATTCGGCTTTATCTTTCTTTAACCATTCTCTGCCGTTCATCCCAGGCTTAGTCCAAGGCTTCAACTCCCAACCATCGGACTTACAATTTTCAAAAAGTTCTTCAGTCACTAAAATATCCAGATCATAAGCCGGTCTTATTCCTCTAGCTGCCATAATTCCACTTCCGGCAATTAAATAATGCCCAACAGGGAAATTTAGGGCAGCTATTTCTTTGAAAATGTCTACTGGTTGAAGATCCACGTTAATCTATTTTATTGTTGCTCCCCCATGATCTTTTTAGTCTCTTTCGTTGCACCAATTCTTTTTTGTGCTTTCACTATCGCATCAGGGGTAGGTAGTTCCTCTGGCATAGTACCGCCAAGATTCGAGATCGTGTTACGTACTTTTTGACCAACCTCGTAGTGAGCTAGCCCTGCTCTTCCTTGCCCCTTTATATTTTCACGTTTTATCTTTGCATCAGTTTAAGTGGCGCGAAATAAATTGGCAGCCAACTCCTCACTATTCATATGATCTAAAATTTTCTGGGACTTCTTAAGCATCTTTCTTCCATGAATATCCTGCATCGTAAGCCCGCCATATAACCCCTTATAGCCGGCGTTTTGGAAAATCGCAAAACTTTCAACGCCAGCTCTAGATGCGGTTTGCATCAAATTTGTGTTATGTTTTTTCATCTCGACTCGCAAGAACACACGATTACTGTCCTCGATTAAGCCGTCTGACTGTTC
>CAYHQN010000290.1:0-2280 GCA_964358545.1 uncultured Tangfeifania sp.
TGTGGCTGCTGGAGGTGGAGAATTTTCCTGCGATAGTGACGATGGATGCACATGGGAAGAGTCTTCATAAAGAGATAGAGAAAGTTTCATTATTTAATCTTAAAAAGCTCGTATGAACACAAAAATCAGCGGCGGCGTTTCACGCCGTCAGCCGGAGTGATTTGTTAGGCAAAAAATATAGCCGTCCCATTTCTTTTTACCAATGCCAAAATCAAACAGCGTTTGTCCCGCATCAGGTTGATGCTTTTGTTAGGTGACTTTATACCGCCTTTTAAATGGGGCTTTCCCTATTTTCTCAGCGTATCTTCCCGGAAGTGGGCCATGAATAAATATACGTTGCTTCCCGTTTTCCTATAACGATCTCTTCATCAGCCAACATTCCCGCTTTGGTTATCCTCAGTTTGGCATGGAATACTAATTTCCCTGATTTATCAAAGTGCTTCTCCTCTAAATTATAAAAGTCCATTTCATACCAAAGAAGGAACGTTGTATCAAGGTTGTAGCGAGCGAGGAGATTATTTGTCTTCTGTTCGAAGACTTCAGCTAAACTTGCTACACCAGTTGCTTGTTCATAACCATTCCTATAACTGTAAACAATCCGAAATGTTTCTGTCTCCTCCTGGATCTGATGGAACTGTCGTGCCGTGAGACTAACAATGGACTGGTGTATTGGTTTACCATCTGCATAGTATGTTTTCCGAAATCGGATTACTTTCTCACCTGTTTCTATATAGCTTATGGCACCAAGGTTCTCTGCAATACTAAGAACCTCATTCGTTTCTTTCACTTTTACCACTATTTTACTCGGAATTTCCGACCATGGATCTCCATGCGGGCCAGAATAATCAAAATTCGTGACGATGGTCCTTACGGCTTGAGCCAGTAACGGTATCGTCAAGATACAGAAACTAAAGAGCACCACCAGTAATACCGAAAGACCAAGAACGCGGCACCTTCTATTTGCTGCCTTCCGCTCCTCCGCCGATAATTCTTGAAGAATAGTCATGATATGTTCTCCTTTCTTGAGAGCCTAACGGCAAGCTAAGGGGCGCGGCGGTTTTATGCCGCGTCCCTCTTGAGCGATTGGTTAGGCATTCTTTTTTGCAGTAACGACTGACCATTTTTTTCTTCGGGCATTTTTCTATCTTTTCCAGAAACATGCACGCGTCAAGGTTGATACCGGCCAATCATAGCGATGACCTTTGTTTTTTGTGCGTAGTCGATTTCAACAATAGCATTTTGAAAAATCTCAATCATGTAAGTACCAGGTTTCTTGCCGATTCCGAGTACTCCCCTTCTTGGCGGTTCTCGGAGAGTGATGTCTTTAATGTCTGTAACTTGGAAGCCATTGCTTTGTTCGCCTGCCCAAAATCGTTTCTTTGCATCACTTTCGCTGAAGGCTTGGATAGTAAACGACCTCTGTGTTGGTTCACGTATGACGGTTTTCGATTTAACAAATATCGTGGCATGTAATCCGGCAATCTCTTGTGCATGCTCAAAAGCTGTCTCCACCGTCTCGCCACCAGCCTTTTGGGTCTTCTCTCCACCGGTCACCTCGTACTTTCCAAGGATGGAGAAGCCCTTCGGTATTCGTTCAAGAACCTGGGTGATTGCCTCTTCCTTGCTGTCTGCCTCGCACTCTATGGACTGTCTGTCAAGTACTATTAGCCTTCGTGCCTCAATCCTTTGTAAGTAGCCTCGCATAGTCGGCTTTGTCGCCTCATTACAGATTGGACATTTTGGTACAAAAGGGTTGAAGTCTATGCAGTCGGGACAAAAGACATATTGGCACCTCAGACAAACGACTCCACGCCACTGATCGAGATCAGGTTGATCGCCACCGGTCACCATAGCGGTTGGCTTGAAGGCTGAACGTGCAGAACCCAGAAAATGAAGCGCCTTTTCACAGACGGAACACATTGGATCACTCATACATACACCTCCTGATTGGGCGGGGGGTTCTGACATATGAGGGAAAAATGAACCCTTGAGTGGAATCCTTGTGCGATCGCCTTGCTTCTTCTCCGATACAAAGACTCCACGACCGCATTTTGGGCACTCGATCAGGTCGTTTTCCAGCCTTTCGCCACAGATAGCGCATTTCTTGTTCATGGCCTTCCCCGTTTCATTTTCACTGCAATGACTTGTTATACATTCGTTTTATTTCATATCCTCGATGGGTTCTCTATGCTTATTTATTAGTAGCCTTAAAAAAATCTTCAAATGGTTTATTTGTTGCTATGATTGACCAAGGCCCATCATAACCAGCCTTTGCTGCTT
>CAYHQN010000291.1:0-2233 GCA_964358545.1 uncultured Tangfeifania sp.
AGTCATATCCTATCTCATTAGAAATATCCGGAGCGACTGCCATGTGGACGAGACCGGATACTGGCGCAACTCCGGTGAGCTATCCGGTGCCGCCGTGGTCTGCGGCAAAGGGTGTTTTTGAGTCGATTGTGCGATTGAAGAATATAATTATCAACCCGACCGCTGTTGAGATTTGTTCTCCGATAATTTATCACGATTACACCACAAACTATGGAGGCCCGCTTAGAAAAGGGGAACAGATCACAAATAACGATTCGTTCCAGCACAAGGCTACAGTGCTTATCAATGTCTGTTACAAGCTTTATGCAACAATTGAGGATTTCAAATACATCCCTAAAAGTCTTTCCGAAGCTGCGGCACTCACTGCCGTCAATTCACGACATTACTGCCAAGAACGTTTTAATCGGCGACTAAAAAGAGGGCAATTCTACGACACCCCTTGTTTAGGATGGCGGGAATTTGTCCCCTACTATATTGGACCTTGCCGTGACAGCACTAAAAAGATATCTCACAATGAGAAAATGGCATCCTTCCTATATTGCGTGTTCGATCTGGAAACTGGTGTACGTAAGCCACGGTATGTACAAAATCTATCTGGCAGGGAGATTGTTGACGGGAGGTTGGAATATGCTGAATGAATGGGTCAAAACCAATTCTATATTAAAATCTCTTGGTTGTGATTTGGGCGAATCGCATCCCAACTTCAAGACTTGTCCTAAAAAGAAGGGTTTCATAATATTCCTTGATCAAAATGGACATGTTGAAGATGTAGATATTCCAGACTTTAGCATGGAAAATGTTTATAGATGGCAAAAGGGTAAAATGGACCCCTCCTTCCCCGTCTTTAATGTCAGAGCATTATATGAAGTGACCTGTGATCCTTCCCAGATACCAACGTATATAACTAACGCCCTCAGAGAAAAGAACGCCAAGAGAAGCAAAAAGAAGGGAGATGGGGTCACTGAAACGGAAGGTAAGCAAAAGGGGAACATTGATGAGACAGAGTCTCCAGCCTTCATTGATAAGTGTAATGACCTTTGGAAAAACGACCTGAAGCTGATAGGCCGGTGCCTCAATGAACTACCGAATGAGTTGCAATGTAAATATTTGGAAGCGGCTTCGGCGAAGCCCGAAGGATACAGTGCATATAAGGAACTGGTGAGAAGAGCAGGGCTTTGCCAGCCGGAAAACTTTCGTGACAAGGTTCGGGAAATCCTTATGCAGAAACTACTCGACACAGGAAAAAAGGAATTTGCGGAGGTGTTATTTGCCTTCAAGAAAAAGGAAAAGAAGAAAGGACGCGGAAAAGAACATGGAAGAGATTTCCTTTTTCTTCTGACAATCAAGGATTGGGATAAACCTGAGTATGGGGAGAAACGCTTTCCGCCATACCACAGCACTTTCCAGAGTTGGATGGCTCAGACATTTGAACAACATAGCAAAAAGCTATATAGGCCCCTTGGGACGAAGGATGCCTTCGGACTTGATATGGCAGGGGCGAAAGAAATATATGACGATGTCAATGCTGCCGGACTTGGGCAAATAAAGCTTTTTGCTGCATTTGAAAAGATTCCTTGCCTAATGCGTTACGGCCTTGAAAGCTTTGATCTTTTCCCAGCCGGGCGTAATGCAAGAGAGTTGGCGAGAAAAACTTTAGAATATATTCTTGCCCGGAAGCGGGAGGGGATAACCTGGATAAGCCTCAGAAAATATGAAAACCGTAACACAGTGGCCTTCGCTTACTGCACGAAACTAATAAATACCAACGTCATAAAGGTTTTTGACAATGATGACACTGATGGCCTGGAGAATATCTATATAAGCGAAGCGGCCACGAAAACTGCGTTGAAAACACTTGAAGGCATTGCCGAGACCGAACCAGCAGCTGAGATTGTGATCGGCATAATCGCAGCGGTAGACAAGGGCAATACTAAGGTTCTTGCCTCCAGACATTACCCTCTTGCATACTACATGTCAGGTGCTCGCCGCTGGCAGGAGGGATGTGCAAATATTCCAGAGGTGGTTTTGCCCCGGCTTGTCATAAAAGAAAAGGTGCTAAAGGGTGCTCTTCCCATCTATCCGACACGAGCCATCTGGCTGCTGAATAGCGCGTGGCGACAAAATGGCGATATGATTACGCGGAAGCAGGGCAACCAGAAAGTGCCCATTTCAAAACGATTCGCTTCATCTGATGCGTTGGATTTCCTCTTTGAAAAGGACGATACAATTCGGG
>CAYHQN010000292.1:0-2225 GCA_964358545.1 uncultured Tangfeifania sp.
CCATCTCCAGCAACGTGTAGGTTGAAATCAACCCCTTCTACAGCCATCTTGCGCCGAAAGAGAAGGCGTTGATCACCGGCAATCATGGATGGACGGCGGTGCGCATCAAATAAAATAGCGCCCGCGAAAAAATCATCTTGACAGCGTCTCGGCTCTGGGTTGATCGATAATAAATTCCTTTGGATGCCCGTTAAAATTGTCGCATGCTTTGTTATAGGAAGGACTTCATAAAAAATTCAATTTTCGCCGACAGTTTACTTCTCTCTCAGCATGGGAACAAATCTCACGGGGACTATATCCGCTTCTTTTATCCTGCCCTTTATCTTCTGCACTAATTTCAAATCCTGCCAATATATTCCCACGGGGATAACCAGTCTGCCACCTTCCGCCAATTGCTCCAATAAAGGCGGAGGGATCTTTTCCGGAGCACAGGTGACTATAATTCCATCAAAAGGAGAGAATTCCGGCCAGCCCAAAAAACCATCACCAATTTTCACCTTAATACTTTTATAATTCATCTCTTTAAACAGCCCTTCCGACTGCCGGGCCAGTGGCTCTAATATCTCTATAGTATAAACCTCTTTGGCCAATTCCGCTAAAATCGCAGCTTGGTATCCCGAACCGGTACCTATCTCCAAAACCTTTTTTGTGCCCTTTAGCTCCAACAGCTCTGTCATTAAGGCCACAATATAGGGCTGTGAGATAGTCTGCCCTCCACCAATAGGCAGGGGACGGTCTTCATAAGCCAAATGTCTGATATCAGAAGGAACAAATAAATGCCTTTTCACATTAAGCATTGCATCTAATACGCGCAGATCCTTAATTCCCCGAGCCTTTATCTGGTTCTCCACCATCTGCTTTCTTTTTTGAGTGAATAAGGTTTCATCAGCTCCCACAATCAAGGGGGACAGTAACAAACTCATAATGATGGTTATAAGGACAAATTTAATTCTCACTTGCGTATCCATCCTTTGGGTACTGTTGCATGGAAGTGCAAAATTAGCAAAAACTCTATTACAGGAAGCACAGACGCATTCTACTTGAACGGAAAATAGGCTCTCAAGACTTTACGCCTTTCAAACAGGATTCAGTGATCCAGTCCGATCAGGTGCCCTGAGGACTTGTATTTGTTGTCGATAAGGATGACTTTGGAAAAAACAATGAAGCCGAGCGCTGATATTTTCATCCGACAGATCAAGCCCCTCTCAACGCTTCCATAAACTGATGTTTGATATAGACGGGGTTTTTGGGCGGACGCCCGGGCGCAGAAGATGAATCGGTCTTGGCCACCAGGATCCAGGGGCCGGGTTGGGAGAGGATTTCGGAAAGTGCCGTTTTAAAAGCGGCAAACGTGTTTACCGTTAAGGCCTTTTTGAAGCCGGCGCCTCTGGCAATCGCTTCGATATCGGCTTTCCCATCGGTATGAGTCGGCTGCCCGCCGGTAATTTGATACTGCGCATTGTCCCAGATGATGTGAACGAGATTGGCAGGCGCTTTACTGGCCCCGGTGGTCAATGAATTTAAATTCATCAAAATAGCCCCATCGCCATCCAGCACGATCACCTTCTTTTCCGGGCGTGTCATGGCCAGACCCAGGCCGATCGAGGACGCCATACCCATGGAGTTCCACATATAAAAATTGGCTTTCCGCTTTTCGGCGGCGGTGAACAGGTCGAATTTCGGATTGCCGCAGGACGCTATAATCGGCTCATCGGAAAGCTGCGCGATCAGGTACCGGGTCGCTTCCAGTCTGTTGATCATTTTTCATCCTTCCATCCGACCAGGGCGGTGGACAAAATAACCGCTATCGGCTGCTCGGACGTGTAGGCCGTTTTAATTGCGCCGCCCAGAATGATCTCCAGTTCATCTTCACGGTTCACGGTATAGTGCTGGATCCCCAGAGCCTCCAGAATGCTGCGAATGGCTTTTCCCATGACAACGTGGCAGGCGTTAAACTCCCCCAACTCGCCCCGCTGACTGATCAGCATCAGAAACGGAATCTGGTAGGGAATCGCCAGCGACGCCAGCGCATTGACGCAGTTGCCCAGTCCGGTGCCCTGCATCATCAGGACACCATATCGACCCCCCAGATATTCCCCGGTGATGATGCCGATGCCTTCTTCTTCCCGGGCCAGGGTCGTGAAATGAAAATACGGATCTTTTTCAGCCACATTCAAAATCTGGCCGATAACGGAATCCGGTATAAATGATATTGAACAAATATC
>CAYHQN010000293.1:0-2201 GCA_964358545.1 uncultured Tangfeifania sp.
AGGGTGACAACAATACGCCTCGTGTAAAAATAGATGATCGCTTCTATTCCCCGCAGGAGATCTCCGCGATGATCCTTCAGAAGATGAAGAAGACCGCCGAAGATTATCTTGGACAGGAGGTTACTGAAGCCGTTATCACCGTTCCGGCTTATTTTAACGACTCTCAGCGTCAGGCTACCAAAGAGGCGGGCGAAATTGCCGGACTGAAAGTTCGCCGTATCATTAACGAGCCAACAGCCGCATCACTTGCTTATGGGCTGGACAAGATGCACAAAGATATGAAGATCGCCGTTTTCGACCTTGGAGGCGGTACTTTTGACATCTCTATCCTTGAATTGGGTGAGGGTGTTTTTGAAGTAAAATCTACCGATGGGGATACCCACCTCGGTGGCGACGACTTCGACCAGGTGATCATCGACTGGTTGGCAGATCAGTTCAAATCCGACGAAGGCATAGATCTTCGCAAGGATCCAATGGCCCTGCAGCGTTTGAAAGAGGCAGCAGAAAAAGCCAAAGTTGAGCTTTCAAGCTCCACAGAGACTGAGATCAACCTGCCTTACATCATGCCGGTAAACGGTATTCCAAAGCACCTTGTCAAGAAATTGACCCGTGCGCAATTTGAGAAACTTGCTGATTCATTGATTAATTCAACCATAGAACCTTGCAACAAGGCTTTGAAAAACGCTGGTCTCACCATCAGCGACATCGACGAAGTGATCCTGGTAGGTGGTTCGACCCGTATTCCTGCCATTCAGAATGTAGTTCAGAAACTATTCGGTAAAACACCATCCAAGGGGGTCAACCCCGATGAGGTAGTTGCTGTAGGCGCTGCCATTCAGGGCGGTGTCTTAACCGGAGAGGTGAAAGATGTACTCTTGCTGGATGTTACTCCGCTCTCGCTGGGTATTGAAACCATGGGCGGTGTAATGACCAGACTGATTGAGTCAAATACCACAATTCCTACCAAGAAATCAGAGACTTTCACTACAGCATCAGACAACCAGCCTTCTGTTGAGATTCATGTACTTCAGGGCGAACGTCCGATGGCTGCCGGCAACAAAACGATTGGCAAATTCCACCTCGACGGTCTGCCACCGGCACAACGCGGTATTCCTCAGATTGAGGTTTCCTTCGACATTGATGCCAACGGTATCCTTCACGTAACAGCCAAAGATAAGGCCACCAACAAGGAGCAATCGATCCGTATCGAAGCTTCTTCAGGTCTTAGCGACGATGAAATAAAACGGATGAAGGAGGAGGCTGCTGCCAATGCCGAGACTGACAAGCAGGCAAGGGAGCAGGTCGAAAAACTTAACCATGCCGATTCACTGATTTTCCAGACGGAGAAACAGATGAAAGAGTTTGGCGATAAATTGCCGGCTGATAAGAAAGGACCGATTGAATCGGCATTAAACAAATTGAAGGAGGCTCACAAAAACAAAGATTTCAACGGTATTGATGCTGCCACCAATGAGTTAAATACGGTCTTTCAGGCTGCCTCCCAGGAGATGTACAATGCTCAGGCCCAGGCAGGCCCACAGGGTGGCGAGCCGCAAGCTTCACAGCAAAAGGGTTCCAAAGGAGATGGTGAAGTAACCGACGTGGATTTTGAGGAGGTTAAATAATAAGACAAAAGTGACAAAGAAAATAGAAAGAGGAGCTGAAAGGCTCCTTTTTCTATTCCGGGGAGTTGTGTGCATAGCGAATAACTTGATGGTGGAAGTTCTTTAAGAGAATTGGTAGCTGTCCTACAGAAAAAACCTATTTTTACAGAAATGTAGTAGGACCAAACAGTAAAAAGCTGCTACACCCGACGATGTAGTGTGCGACCTGCTACCGGTTTCTGTTGTGATCGATGCCTTCTTTATTGAACTAAAAACACTGATACAAGCCGCCGAAGAGCGCATTGCCGAAAATGAGGCCCAACTGAACGAATTGCTGGAAGAAGAAGCTGAGAACTTCCTTGATGCCGATACTTTTGAAAATAAAACACTGAGCGATGGCAATGTAAAGAAGAAATTGAAAGAGCTGAAAGGCAAAGCCAATGCCAAAGAGGAAGTGAAAGTATTGGAGCGATACCTTAACCTGAAAGATGAAATAGCTGATGCTAAAAGAGTAGTGAAAGCGCTAAAATATGACTTGCTTACTAAATTCAGGACTCCTGACCTCGTTCAACAAAAATAAAGGTTTTTGAGCATAGT
>CAYHQN010000294.1:0-606 GCA_964358545.1 uncultured Tangfeifania sp.
ACCGAGCGCGGTAGCAATATTATCAAACAACTGTTGACCTTCTCGCAATCGGTCAGGGATGATAAATGCGAGATACAACTTAACAATCTCGTGATAGAGATCGGAAAACTGATTGAAAATACATTCCCGAAATCAATAAAATTGCAAGTGAAGATACCCGGAACACATTGGACCATAAAGGGAAATGATATTTTGATTCATCAGGTGCTGTTAAACCTCGCGTTCAATGCCCGTGATGCAATGCCGAAAGGAGGCATACTGAAGATATCGGTGGAGAATATCAAAATTGATGACCAGTACGCAATCATGCGTCCCAAGGTAAAATCCGGATACTATGTTGTTGTTGAAGTGTCGGATTCCGGTATCGGCATTCCATCTGATATATTGAAAAAGATCTTTAATAAATATTTTACAACGAAGTCCTCAGGTAACGGTACAGGCATCGGCCTTGCCATAGTATCCTCGATTGTCGACAATCATGAGGGATTCGTGAATGTTTATAGTGTTGTTGGGAAAGGCACGACTTTTAGGGTCTATTTCCCCGCCCTATCACTCAGGGAGACTGCTGAACGCGAGATGGATCAACCTGAGATTACGGCGGGTCGG
>CAYHQN010000294.1:616-2183 GCA_964358545.1 uncultured Tangfeifania sp.
ACGAAACAAACTCTCGAAGCCAATGGATACGGTACCCTCACAGCAAGAGATGGGACCGAGGCTTTGGTGAAATATTTACGTCACAAAGAATCGATAGGTGCCGTCATTACCGATGTCGTTATGCCAAACCTTGACGGGCCGGGGGTAATCCGCGCCTTGTATAGCATCGATCCAAAAGTAAAAATTATTGCCATGAGCGGATTAGCGATTGATGAACAAATCGACAAGTCGATCCGCCCGATGGTTCACTCTTATTTACAAAAGCCGTATTCTGCGTGTACATTATTACACACACTTCACCATGTACTTACCAAACCACCCCGCCACATTGCAGTCGGAGTCGAATAGAATCCCGAAGCGGATAAATTAATCGTAAATGTAGTTTTTGAACGGTAATCCAGAAGAGGTGTCTGTCACCACAACACACACCATATTAATTGTTGAGGACGACAAGGAGGAATGCGCTCTCATTAGCCGCATTATTTCAACGCCAACGACCAAAGTGGACATAGCATCGGACGGTGCCACCGCAATCAATCATATCAACCACCAACTGTATGACTTGATCTTACTCGACCTTCATCTTCCACGTGTTACCGGCATGGAGGTTTTAGGGCACGTGAAATCCAATGCTGCCATCACTCCGGTAATCATCCTCACCGGGTCACTGGACGTCAGGTCAGCCGTGGAGGCAATGAAGTGCGGAGCGTATGATTACCTGACAAAACCATTTACCGAGGACGAGTTGAAAATTACCATGGATCGGGCACTGGAGTTCAGATCACTACGAAACTCGGTAACACTCAACGAACGATCTCGCGAGCGGCTGATGGACGATGAAACCATACTAGGGAAGAGTGATGTCTGGCTTGATACTTTATCCAAAGCCAGACAGTTTGCCACGAGCGATTCACCCGTCTATGTAGAAGGGGAGACGGGTTCAGGAAAGGAAGTCGTTGCAAAGTATATTCATCGATTCAGTGAGAGGAAGGAAAAACCGTTTGTCGCAGTCGACTGTGGCGTGCTCCCGGATAGCCTCATTGAATCGGAAATGTTTGGGTATAAAAAAGGTGCGTTTACCGGAGCCGATTCTTCGAAGGAAGGTTTGGTGGAACTGGCAATGGGAGGGACGCTCTTTCTGGATGAGATAGGTCACATTGATATGAAATTTCAGCAGAAATTGTTGAAATTCGTTGAAACGAAATCATATCGTCGGGTTGGAGACATTCAGGAGCGGGTTGTTGATGTCCGGATTATTGTGGCAACGAACAAAAACCTTGAAAAAGAGTGTGAAGAAGGCCGTTTCAGAAATGACCTATGGTTCAGGATCAATGGCTTGAGACTCCGCATTCCACCGTTACGCCATCGTGTGCAAGACATCCCGCTGATGGTTGAGTATTATTTGAGGAAATTTCAACACAATCGAAATCAGAAAAAAATTATTCCCGAGGCTCTTTCAGCTATGGAGTCGTACTTCTGGCCGGGTAATATTCGCGAACTCCAGTCAGTAATTGAGCGTGCGGTAACAACCTCTGCAAGCGATGAAGTTATAACCTTAAAAGATCTG
>CAYHQN010000295.1:0-2182 GCA_964358545.1 uncultured Tangfeifania sp.
AAATCGGATTCGAAGTATTCAATCCGGTGCAGCCTGGCGTTCCCGGACATCTGCCTCAGGACATGAAAGAGCGGTTTGGTGATAAATTTAATTTCTGGGGAGCCATCGACCAACAGGATCTACTGCCCAACGGAACCGATGAAGAGCTGGAACGTGATATCATCGAAAAAATCAGCATCCTTGGTAAAGGTGGAGGTTACATGATTGCGCCTGCCCATATTATTCAAAATGATGTTTCCCCCGAACGGGTCTTGCGATTTATTGAATTGTGCAAAAAACATGGTAAATATGGGGTATAAATAATCCGGTTGATATTCCTGCATTCCAATTGCGTAACCTGATACAAATATTATTCTCCGAACTGGCCCCTTCACGATAGTGGCGGGGTCAGTTGTTTATTCTGCCTGTTTGTTATTACTGTTCAATTTACTTTACTTTGTGAACTACACAGCTAATTATAACCTCAAGCATTCAAATTGGAAAAGTTCTTACATACGGAAAAAGAGCTTTTGGAAAAACTCAAAGAGGGCGATGCGTTTGCTTTCGAAGTGATTTTCTACAAATACCGAAATAAGATAAAAGGGTTTGCTACCAGACTTGTGCCTACTCAAATCGATCCGGATGAAATTGTACAGGAGGTTTTCGTGAAAATCTGGCTCAAAAAAGAATGTATCGATCCTGAAAAAAATTTCCAGTCCTATCTTTTCTCCATTGCCAAAAATCTCATACTCGATCACCTCAAATCAGCAGTCAACCGCAAACTCTATTTTGTCGAAGAACATTTCCAGCAGGACTTAATCACTGAAGAGGAGGCAGAAGTTCAATTTTCGGCAGATACGGAAGAGCGGATACTGAGCCTGATTCAGCAGATCCCTGAACGGAGACGGGAGATTTTTTGCCTAAGCCGTTTTTACAGATTAAGTTACAAACAAATAGCCGAAAGGCTTAACATCACAGAGAACACTGTTGATAGCCAAATCCGTAATTCCCTCACATTTCTTCGCAAAGAATTTCGGAAGATCGTTACCCTTTTATTTTTGTGCATTTTTCAATAGCCCTTCACGGAAAAATATACTCTCCTCGTATTACCATTAAATCAAACCAAATGACTATAAAAATTATAGACATTGCGAACCGGTTCCTGGCCGAACAAGTGTGTACACGCCAGGAACTAATTGAACTAAAAAAATGGCTTTCTGATCCTTCTTCACAGATAGAAGTTGAAAAATGGCTTTCTGATCACTGGGAGTCATCACCGGAAATCAATTCAGATGCATTGATAGAATCAGTATTCTGTCAAATAGAAGAATATGAAAAAAGCAATGTACGCCATTCTGCTTTTACATGGCCAGGTTTTGTCCGTATCTACCAAAAGGTTGCGGCAGTTTTATTAATACCATTGGTCGGACTGGGAATTTTGTATCAGGTTAACCAGCACAATCCATCCGTTATTCAATATACCGAGACCATTGCACCACGCGGCCAAAAATCACAAATTGTGCTTTCCGATGGCACAAAAGTTTGGCTCAACTCTGATACCAAAATCAGGTATCCCGGTCAATTTGATAAAAATCAGAGAGATGTTTACCTGGATGGGGAAGCCTTTTTTGAAGTAACCAAAAATAAGCACCAACCTTTTCTGGTGCATACTTCGGGACCTGACGTAAAGGTTCATGGAACAAAATTTAATGTCAAAGCCTATGCTGATGAAAATCAAGTTGAAACATCCCTTTTTGAAGGGAGAGTGGATTTGTTGATTAAAAATCAGGAGTCGGGTCAAACTGATAACAAAGAACTCAAACCAGGGCAGTCTATCATCTACTCAGAAATTAACCATCAGCTAGCTTCTGTCCGGTTCCCAAAAGATGAGATCGATGGCTGGAAAAAGAATCAACTAATCTTTAAAGATGACGCCTTCATCAAACTGGTCAAAAAAATTGAACGCTGGTACAACGTGGAAGTTATTTACGATGCAAGAAAATTTGACAACCGCCGTCTGACTGTCGAATTGTTTGAAGGAGAACGCCTGGAAAAGCTGATGGAGATACTCAGTCTGGCTTTGTCGGTGAACTATCAATATGAAAAAGGGAAAATCATTTTAACACCCAAAAAATTAAGAAACAGCTAAAAAAACAAAGAGCGATAATTGGTCGAAGAATTACCGCTCTTTCAATGTCAAACA
>CAYHQN010000296.1:0-2133 GCA_964358545.1 uncultured Tangfeifania sp.
TAAATCAGTTCATGGTTTTTAGGGGAGGATTTTGTGTTGGGAGGGTCTCTGGAAGGTGTCGGTGTCCAAAGACCGAGGTGTTTCAGTATCTGCCGTATTACCTGTTGGTCAGTAATAAAGCTGATGATCTTCACCCCGTTAGATAGCAGATATCTAACATGAGATTACCATAAAAACTCCCATTCTTTTTATCAGTCAATCTGTCTGTAACAGCACAATATCTACTGGGGTGAATCTCCCCGCCACAATTCGGGCAACAGAGAGGATCGGTCTCATAGATTTTTTTAATACACTCACGCCATTGTTTTGACGGGGTGCGTCGGGGTTGGTATTCAGATACGTCTATTATCTCGATGGCTTCATCAGTTTCATCAAGCGGTTGATCGTCTGGTGTGAGATTGCCCTGTTTTTCGCGTAATCCGCGAGACTTGTTTGAATAATAGCGCATAATGGGGGGGGCTGAATACGTGTCTATCGTGTTTATATCCCGCACTTAATGACAGGTACCCATTATAGAGGGTGAGACATGCGAGGCACAAGCCGTTCAAATGATCAGTCCAATAGTTAATCCAATAAAAAACATCTTTTTAAGGAACCTGAAAAAAAGGATGAGAAAAGCACAACTACAACTAATTAATACAACCTAATTTTGCGATTTTTAAACTATCTCAATTAAGGCATAAAACAGCAACAACTGTGAATAATTTGAAGGTATCAATAATAGGCGTGGGCAGGAAGAGAAACGGGATAGGAAAATATATCGCCAAATATTTTCAGAAAAGGGGGGTATCTGTCACGTCAGTGCTGGGAACAACCGAAAAAACAGCCCTCAATGCAGCTTTTTCCCTAAGGGAATATGGAATCAAAGCTTCTGCACATACAGACTTTAATATCATGGTGGAAAAGGAAAGACCTGACATGGTTGCCATCGCTTCTCCTTTTTCCACCCATTATGAGTATCTAATGAAAGCTTTAAGAGCCGGGCTGCATATTTTTTGTGAAAAGCCTTTCCTCTGGCAGGAAACAGAGGATATAACCAGACTTATTGAAACTATTTTTAATATGGCCGAAAGCAAAGGCTTGACAATAGCAATGAATTCCCAATGGCCTTTTTCAATCCCCTGTTATGAAGAGGTGTGCGGATTAATTGATCGCAGGGAAATCAATAATTTTTATATCAGGCTCTCTCCAATTTCTATTGGTAGAGAAATGGTCATAGATTCCATGCCACATGCCTTGAGTATGCTCTATTGTTGTCTTGGCAATGGTGAAATTGAAAATGTTTTAATAGAGAGAGAAGAAAAAAAAATTACCATACGTTTTAATTACATTGCATCCACAAACCTATGCAAGGTTATGATTAAGCTAAAAAGAGGGGAAACTCAGCCGCGCGATTTTTCTTTTGGCTTTAATGATAAAATTGTCAGCAGAATTCTGGATTTAAAAAGTTACAGTATTTTTTTTAAGCACGAAAATAAAATTCAGAGAATTATTGATCCCCTTGAACTGTCGGTAAATGATTTTATTGAGTCGGTATCTATGAAACGGGAACCACTCATTGGGAAGCCCCATGTTATGAATACCGCATACATGTTAAAAAAAATTTATGACCTGTCTTAGGATCCCGGCATTGTTATAAATGCGGTTTTTGCGAGGAACAGTGAAAAAATTAAAGTACAAACAGCATGATTTTAGTTCGAAATTGAGGCAGGAGTCGATCATTGACCGGCTCAAGGCATATATTATATGGCAGCGCGGTCTAACCGCAGGGAATATTCGCCAATCGTTTCCTGAGTTTGGACCTGTTTCCATAAACCTTGATTTAACTTCGGCCTGCAATTTTTCCTGTCCACACTGCGTCGATTCAACAATTATTAATACTCGTGATTATCTGGGAACTGACACCATCAAGCTCAGTATAGATACTTTGCTGGAAAAAGGGCTTCGCGCTGTGATACTTATAGGTGGCGGAGAGCCTACCCTTCATAAAGACTTTACAGATATTGTCAGGTATATTAAAAGCAAATCATTGCAGGTCGGCATTGTTACAAACGGAACCAGGCTGGACAGCGTTGCATGTGTGGCAGAATTGCTGGGGAAAAATGACTGGGTGCGCTTGTCCATCGATGCCGC
>CAYHQN010000297.1:0-2123 GCA_964358545.1 uncultured Tangfeifania sp.
GCGGCCGTAATTTAATCTGGGGACATAATACCAATTTCCAGCAGGTCAATGCCATTAATTGGCATTATGTTCCCAGAATTCCGTAGTATGATTTTAAATGCTTGTCAAATGCCAGCCTGTGGATAACTTTTGGATTGATTATTGAATTGAGCCTGTTCAATAATTCAGTTTAATGCTTAGGCACTTGACTCCTACGACATGAATAAGTTATGATAAGTTATGGTATTGGTAGCGAAAACCATCAAGCCAGCTTATCCGAAGACAGTGCGGGACTTTCGCCAGCAGTTTGCGTCAGAAGAGCCGTGTATTCAGTATTTGATCCAGAGCCGCTGGCCTGACGGGTTTTCCTGTCCTCGCTGTCAGCATGATGCGTATTGGTATTTAGCCAATCGCAAACTCTTGGTCTGCCGGAGCTGCCGCAAAGAGACCTCGCCCATAGCGGGCACACTGATGCACGGATCTCATGTACCCATTCAAGAATGGTTTTGGGCGGCGTATCTGGTGACCACCCTCACGCCGGGGATCAGTGCTCTTCAGCTTCAGCGTCAGTTGGGTCTGGGCTCTTATCGCACCGCATGGTTCATGTTGAACCGGCTTCGTAAAGGGATGGTCAGCGACTCCCGATCTCGCTTGTCTGGCATCGTCGAGGCGGACGAGACCATCGTCGGTGGTCCCACCAAGAATAAGCGAGGGCGTGGGGTAACGCACGGGAATCACAAGTCTTTGGTGGTGGGTGTCGTGGAAGTTATCCCCTATGTCGATAAAAAAGGTTATGCCCGCGAGAAAGCGGGGAGACTGCGACTGGCCGTCATTCAAAATGCCGATGAAGAAACTATCGGCAGCTTTTTTGAATAAGAATGTGGAACCAGGATCTGAGATTCGCTCGGACGGTTGGCGGGGTTACTCGAAAACCGCGATGAAGGGGTACGACCATGACAAACGGATTGTTGGCAGCCCGGAGTTGGCTCATCTCGTGGCGCCCCACATTCACCGGGTGTTTTCGAATCTCAAAACTTGGCTCACCGGTACACATCATGGGGTGGAACCCAAGTATCTCACGAGATATCTTGATGAGTACGTCTTCCGCTTCAACCGGCGTCAGACACCCATGGCCGCGTTTCAAACTCTGTTGGGCATTGCCTCCAACAAAAAGCCTATGTCTCTCGTCCAACTTAGGTCGTAGGAGTCAAGTGCCTAAGCATTATTCAGTTTTTTACCATGAAAACTGACTATCTCATGTGCCGTTTGCTGTTCAATACTGGTGTTCAATATTCAGAATGAGCACAAAAGTACTAAATTATAAAGGGGTTATCTAAATTCACCTGTTTTTCGAAGAGCGGGAAACGTAAATATTTTGAGTTAAGTTACCCTCTCAGGCACAGTAAATTTGAGTTAACTTTTTTCAAAACATTGACTTTCCGACGATTGATCCCTCGGAAATGCAGCAATTTTGAGTTAACTTCGTTTTTTATCATTTATAAGCGATTGTATTTATTAAACTAAAACAGTATTGAACAGGCTTGAATTAAAAAAATGATAATCTAAGAGCAAAATCCTTTTAAGAGGATGAGGATATAGATATGGAAATTGATATAGGAAATATTGCTGAAGAAAAAAGCAAAGAAATTGCAAAAGCGATTATGGAAAAATATGATGAGTATTCATACTCTTACGAAACGCTCAAGGTTGAAAGGGAGATATATGCAAGATCTCTTCATGAGGCAACTGCCATTTTCCTTAATAATGGTGCTGCAAAATTTGATGATAAGATTATTGAATATTTAAAATTACGTCTTCAATCAAGATTGGAAAATCCAAAGGATATTAAGAAGTCAACACCCGAAGAATTGCTTGCAAATGTTATTAAAATTGATGCAATTGATTTTTTACTTGAATGGGACGGAATAGTTATTTAATGAAGGATGAGGAAAAACACATGATTAATCTTGGCATATTCCCAACAAACGATGGCAAAAGATACATTGGCCATTTCCTATCAGAGAATAATATAGTGGAGCTTTTTGGCCCTTTGCAAAACCATCCATATACTGGTGGGGCTCCCCGTGTATTTAACCCAAATTCATGATTTGCCCCCTGGAAATTGCCGAAATTGGGTAGGCTCA
>CAYHQN010000298.1:0-2017 GCA_964358545.1 uncultured Tangfeifania sp.
GTGCTCAAACGAACTATTGCAACAGTTATTCACAAAGAATATGATATTTTAAGAAGCAATTGTGAATACATAGATTAAAAATATCTTTAGTCTGGATGAATCTTTGAACTTGTTTTGATATAAAGATTTATCTAATATTTACTCTGTATGGTAGGATCGGCTAAAAATATGGTTGTTACTCCTAAAACGTTACCCCTATTCAAGAGTCCAAAGATTATTGATAGTTTTGATAACATTCATCGTATTGTTTTACACTGTGGGGATACACTTGAGTTTCTCCAGACTCTTCCGGATGACACAGCTAAGCTTATCATAACTTCACCACCTTACAATCTTGGTAAACAGTATGAGAATAAAACACAAATTGAGTCTTATTTAGATTTCCAAGGCAAGGTAATTAACCAACTTGTCAGGGTGTTGAGACATGACGGTAGTATATGCTGGCAAGTTGGCAACTTTGTCGAAAATTCTGAAGTATTTCCGTTGGATATTCTTTACTACGAGTATTTTAAGAAGCATGGGTTAAAACTTCGCAATCGAATTATCTGGCGTTTTAATCACGGCTTACATGCGAGCAAACGTTTATCTGGTAGATATGAAACGATACTTTGGTTTACTAAATCTGACGTTTATACCTTCAACCTCGATTCTGTTAGAGTTCCCGCAAAGTATCCTGGTAAACTCCATTTTAAAGGACCAAAGCGTGGTTTGCCTTCTGGTAATCCACTAGGCAAGAATCCTTCAGACGTGTGGGAATTTGTTGCTAAAGAATGGGACGAAGAACTTTGGGACATTCCGAATGTCAAAGCGAATCATCCAGAAAAAACAAGCCATCCCTGCCAGTATCCAATTGAGTTGATTGAGCGTTGTTTGCTTGCCTTAACGAATGAAGATGACTGGATTCTCGATCCTTATTGCGGTGTAGGCTCTGCTCTATTAGCTGCACTCAAAAATAATAGAAAAGCAGCCGGTATCGATAAAGAAACAGAATATATCTCAATTGCAAAACAACGAATAGAAGATTTTTATAATGGCAGATTAAAAATCAGGCCGATGGGAAAACCAGTTTATGAGCCAACTGGCCGTGAGAAAGTATCTAAGATACCTGCTGAGTGGAAACAAAAAGAAGACGGAGAACATTAATGGAAATTGTCGGGGTTTATTCTTTTAAAGGTGGAAAAGAAACTGTAGAACAAAAATACCCCAGATTATTGGAAGAAGTACAAAGTATAATTAGTCAGGTCGATTCTGAGAAATGTAAGACAAAGAAGAGTCGTGAAAAAACAATGCGTGGTAAAAAGTTGTATAGTCCCATACGTTTGAACTCCACATTCAAAAGCTATTTTACCAAACTGGGGTGGCACAATAAACGTGTACCCTGTCAATATCCAACGCAATACTATTTGCCAACCTATACGCCTATCAAGCTCAATAAAGGTGCTTTTCGTGAGATGGATTTTATAAAAGAAAAACTCGGCATTGAAGTCCAGTTTGGCAAATATGCCTTTATGGTTTACAACGTTTGCGCAAAGATGACTATCTTTAATAAGCTCGGATATATCGATACCGGCATTGAGATTGTCCCTGTAAAGAACTTTGCCGACCAGATGTCAACGGGTGTCTCTTATTTTGAACAATTTGTCTGGGATTTAGAACGTCGTGGGGTTGCAGATATAGATATTCCTGTCTTGGTTCTCGGCATAGATAAATAATAATTTGTTGTCTATAGCCTTCGTTAGTTAATCAGAATTATAGGGTTGTTTTACTGTAATATCCTGTATAGCAAAGCTATTGCGAAGCGCATTGCTCAATGCGCAATTTCGCATACATTTCGAAAAGAAAGGAGTGGAAATGGCACAGGCAAAACACGGCGACACCGTGAAAGTACATTACACAGGTAAATTAAATGACGGTTCGGTGTTTGACACCTCTAATAACCGTGAGCCTTTGCAATTTACCATTGGCGATGGTCAGTTAATCCCAGGCTTTGAGCAGACCGTGGTAGGAATGAATACGG
>CAYHQN010000299.1:0-2010 GCA_964358545.1 uncultured Tangfeifania sp.
ATGAGTTCTTTTGTTAAATATTTAAGATGAAAGATAGTTGAGAAGTCATTATAATGGCAACATAAAAAATGTCAATATTTAACATTTAAGATGTGACCCTACTATTTAGTGCTGCAATTCCCCCCCCGAGGCTCAAGCACAAAAGAGGAGAAGGAATTGAGCATGTGCTATTAGGCAGATAACTGTATAATATGACAAGCGGAATATTAGTCAACACGGTTAGTGTTATGAAGATGAATAGTTACGCCAAATAAACAATTTTTATTTTATTGAATCGGCTAAAAAATCATGTTATTATCCAAAAAGCTATCTAATAACTGGTTAGGAACAAAAATATGAAACTGCTCTCAGTGAGCACAATTACCCAAACCGATTAAGAGAAGGAGTGTCAGTAATGGGATTATTCAATGAATATATCAACAAAAAGATGGGGCCATTAGACCTTCAAGCAGAGTTGAATCGGCTAATAAATGAATACAATAAGTATAGGGGTACCTATCTATTCATATACTACTCCGCCATAGAGAAGCCTATCCCTGATACGCAGCTAATGATGTCAGACTATTATGTAATTCACGACTTCCTAAATGGGCGCAACCTTGACAAAATTGATATCTTCTTGCAGACCCCGGGTGGTAGTGGTGAGACAGTTGAAGAAATTGTCCGCTTCCTCCACAAAAAATCGAACCATGTCTCGTTTGTTATTGCAGGCGAGGCAAAAAGTGCTGGCACAATCTTGGCACTTTCAGGCAATGAAATTCTAATGACTGAGACTGGAAGTCTTGGCCCAATCGACGCACAGGTGAGACTGGGAAGGTCAGTTATCTCGGCATTTGACTACGTAGAGTGGGTCGAGGAGAAACGAAAGGAAGCCGGGATAAATGGCACTCTTAACCCATTTGATGCCACCGTCATTGCACAAATTACTCCTGGAGAGTTAAGCGGCGTCCTCCATTCGCTGAGATTTGCCGAGGATCTTGTTGTTGGGTGGCTTCCAAAATATAAATTCTCAGAATGGGAGAAAACCGAAAAACGGCAGCTCACAGTCACCCAAGAGATGAAGGAGGCACGCGCAAAGGAAGTTGTCGCGCAACTTATCAATCATGCTCGCTGGCGTTCCCATGGCAGATCAATCAAAATTGAGGATTTGGAACCACTCCTGAAAATTCAGAGGATTGATGATGATCCTAAACTATCAAATATCGTCTATAGAATCCACGTCGTTCTTAGGTTGCTTTGCGATTCAACCTCAATTTTTAAAGTTTTCTTGACGGCAGATAGCAGGATATTTCGGAATGCAACTCAAGCAACTTCTCCCTTGCCCGTCTCTTTCCCGCCTCAAAAAATAGATATTTTCAACCTTGAACAGACCTGCCCCCACTGTGGAGAGATCCATAAGATTTACGCGAAAACTAAGCCAAACCCGCTACTTGATGAGCAAGCGAAGAAAGCGGGTTATAAACCGTTCCCTAAAAATGGTAAAATTGAGTGTATATGTAAACACGAAATTGATATGATGGGTGTGAAAAATCAGATTGAAGCGCAAACGGGGTTGAAACTCATAACTTAGGAGGAGGTAATGATGGAGTACGAAAGTAATCTAAAAAATATTGATGAAACCGCTATATTAGCTTTTGTGACCGAAACGAAAAACGGCAAGTTAAGTGTAATTTCAACTACCGCATCCCAGATGCCCCGGATCGAAGCTCGGCGCGAAGAAGCCACCGAACCAGTTTACTACTACAGTTTTCAATAAACAGTGGTAACCAGTATCCATATTTTGTGAATTTTCACAGACATCATAGATAGAATTAATCACAAAGCAATTTGGATTTCTTACTACCTGATAGGGTGTGCCGTTTAAAACAAAATAAATAAATCCTCCTAACCATCCGCTGCACCTGACCACTGAAAAGCGCGGCAGGTGAGCTTAGGTGTTAGATTTTACTTCATCCTATAGGGGAAATTTCCTATAATATTAACATGAGTACTTTAAAAGACAACATTGCA
>CAYHQN010000300.1:0-2002 GCA_964358545.1 uncultured Tangfeifania sp.
TGGAAAGTTATCCGAAATTGGTTCGGTTATAAATAAGTCATCTGCTCATTACGGGCAGGGAAAGGAGATTATTATGACAAAAAAGGAGAGATGTTTGGGTGAGGTTGGAAGACTCATTGGAATAGTTTTGGTTTTGTTTGTTTTTGTTGCGTTAAGGGCAAACGTTGGTCTTGCGTACGAAAGAGAGATTATATTAAGCGATGAATACCAAACTGAAAAAGAAAAAGAGCGTTTGAAGGGTAAGTGGGAGGCTGAAACAATTAAGCCAGAACAAGAATATCCTACGAAAGAAGGTGGTGTAAAGCCTGAGTTTATCAGTAAGGAACATGCTGAAAAAGTGAGTTTTAAAGATCGTTTTAGACTGGATATGAGTGTTGGATACGGTTTTTCATATGCATCAAGCGCTATTATCAGTGGACTCTATGGCCTGGATCGAAAATATCAAACATATCTCGATAAGTTAGATATGGATTTTTCCGAAAATTATTTTCAGTTGAGATTGACCGCGACCTATTTTTTAAGTCCCAAAATGGGAATTTATCTGGGTGTTCCTGTTGGTGCCGTTGAAGAAACAAGAAAGGGGCTATTCGATGAAAATCGAACCAATGGCGGGGTTGGAGATGCGTATGTCGGTATATTTTATAACGTCTTATCAGAAACAAATTACCGTCCTAATGTGATAGTTAATTTTGATGTTAATTCAAATATAGCCAGGTTTACATCTTTGGGTGACGGGTTCTGGGATTTTACATCCGGTATGCGGGTGAGTAAATTTGTGCCTCACTCTAAATCTTTATACCTCTTTGGGGTGGGTGATTACACCTTTAGATTAGAGGAAAATGACGTGAATCCAGGCGGTGTGATCGGCTATGGCGGGGGAATGGGATATCTTTTCAGCGGGAGAGATGCGATAGAATCTGAGTTAAAGGCATATCGGATTGGCAAGACCGAAATCAATTCGAAAAAGTGGTTTGATGCGGATAACGACCTGGTATTTAGCCTTACGTATAAGTCTTCTGTTTGGAAAGGCAGTAACATGAGTTTGACGCTTGGTAACTTGGGTGAAGGGTTTGATATTAAGGCAAATACATTAGGTCTTGAGATGACTTTCCCCGTGTTTTAGCCGGAGATTTTATTCTGCCAGAGCGGAAGAAGCGCTAAGGAGGATGCGTTATGAGACATAAAATAATTGTAAAGATGGCAAGTGTTGTAATAACCCTAACGGTTTGGGTTTCTATTGCATACGGATGGAATGGTATCATCCAGCAACAAGAGGAACGCATGAATGGTCATTTATCGAATTGGATGAAAGACCGGACCTTTTCCATTCAGTCCCCTTCTGACGTACAACTGGGTCGAAACGAGTCATCTGCGGCCATTCAATCTTCTATTCCAGGTGTTCCAGAACTAAAATCGCAGCGCGATAGTCTCCAGCGAATCAGTGTAAATTTAAATGCGAATTACCGTGAATTTTTAGAGGTAGACCACCCTCAATTTCAGAAAGCCAGGGTGCAGGGTCAAATTTCGGCTGGAGTATACTATGGATCTAAAATAGTCTTAGATGGATGGAGTGCATTTCCTACCGGCAAAGTAGCTAATGTTGCCTCAAATGCTTTAAGTGTTGGAGGAGATTTGGCGCTAAACAGGGGAATTACAGGAGGGACAGGGGTTCTTATAGTTGCTGGTGCTGGTGCAAAAGGCAGAAATTGGAGCCGTGGTGTAGCATCGGCGGCTGTCCTTTCCGATGCAATGAACTGGAAGAGAGAACTTGGCAACTTCAGTACACTGGGTAACCAGATGGAAAAAGCAAGGGAAACAATGTCACAAGGTAACAAGACAATAGACTCCAAGATCCTGGCGTTTGAAATGAGGGGATATAACAAGATAGACGACAAATACCTCTCCCAATTCCATGGTCAAGGTGCTACAAACATGGAAAAGTACCTTGAGTTTAACCATCCGCTCGGAAATAATAGACTTTGGCGAGATGCATCTGCACTAG
>CAYHQN010000301.1:0-1999 GCA_964358545.1 uncultured Tangfeifania sp.
ACTGATGGTGGATGAAATATTTTGAGGATTTGCGTTTGAAATGATTGATCTAACGAAAAACTCAGCGGTGGGCCAACAACTTTGAGCTAAGGCCGCCACGTTTCTTCCCGTCCGCTGAAGTGACAGGTTCTGCCACGTCTATCCGAGTTTACCAAAGACTTTCAACATATTGATAGTTTAAGATTCTTTTATCTTTTGTAAGAATCGTGGCATTCTCTTCTCGCGCCGTTGCCACAATTATCTGATCTGCCGGATCATCATGGAAAGGCTTTGGAAGTACTGTTGAGCGGTAGGCTATCATGGGGGTAAGATGGACAAATTTGAGTTTGGGCATTTCCAAAGCGGTATTGATCCACTCCTCTGGGTTGCAGGAAATACCAATCTTCCCTTTTTCCAAAAGCTTGCTGAATTCCCAAGGTGAAATTGCAGATAAGAGAAGCTCATCATATCCGTTTGTATTTTCAATCAGTTTTGTGACTTTCCGCGACAAATTTTGAGGGCGCATATTCCACCAAACCCAGGTATGTGTATCGAGCAGGTATTTCATTGACATGCTTCCCACAATCCTTCACCAAGCGGAGTGATTATATCCTTTTCGAAAACAAAAGCATCCGCAAGTTTGCCTGGTGTTGGCTTCATTACGGATTTGCGATAGGGAACCACTTGAGCAAGGGGCTTGCCTCTTTTCGTTATGACGATGGTTTCTTGGGATTTTGCAACATCGTTTAGTACCTTCAACGCATATGCCTTAAATTCACTTATGGCCATTGTCTTCATGTGATCACCCCCCTTTTTTAGAATAAAATAGTCAATTAAAATGGCCATGTCAAGAAAAAATGTCAGAAATTATACGGAGCAGAACGAAAAGCTAACCCGCCGGGCCACGTGGTGTGGCTGTTTGCACTGATGGAATTCCCGGTCGGGTTGATTGCCTGGTTAGGTTACATTCTCAAATGCTTCCATTGTCCTTGCCATAACTTTCCAGTCATATTCATGCATATCCCTGCTCTTTTCCACAATAAAACCGTTTTCAAACGCCTTTTCTTTTCTAAATTTTGTCTTTATGTCCCAGTAATCAAGCAACCTCATTGATGATGCTTTCGCAATTACCTTATTTAAGCCTGTTCAATACTTGTTTATGCTAATGAATATAGTTACTTACAAACATGAAAAATCGAAGATAACCCATTTTTATTGGATTTCCGGAGGATCAGCCTTCGGAAGTCCAATGTTTTGAAAAAAGATAACCCACAAATTGGGCGATTCCGGGGGTAGGTTAACCCAAGAAATCAGCGTTTGCCGCTCTCAGAAAATAAGGGATATTTTTAAATTCCTTTACTATATTAGTATTTTAGATCTTTTTCTAAATATTGAACACCAGTATTGAACAGCAAACATTACATGGTACAGTTGGTTTTCATGGTAAAAACTGAATTATTGAACAGGCTCTATTTGGTAAGACAATGTCTTGGGGTCTTGTAACTAAGACATCCTCTCCTGTAGCACAGGGCTCACCTCTTATATAAAACTGACGACAGATAAGAGGCCGTACCGCATGAATTGAACATACATCATCAACAAGGAATGGGCACTCTGTAGTATTTTCATGATTGAGTATCCGATCTTTAACACGTGATCTGACAGGGTCTTTCAATTTTTCTGATGTGTACCATGATATTCCTACCAGTTCGGGCTCTGTGATAGGTACCATGAGATTCTTACAACAGTTGCTACAACCTTTTTGACACGCCACAGGACCTATTCTTTTAATATGATTATCCGTCAACGAGTCACTTATTTCGTATGTGTCAAGAAGAAGAATAGTTAACCACGGGTAACGCTCTTCATCACCTTTATATATCTCTCGTTCCATATCACTCTCTTTTTACGCAACCTCAACCTAACGTTTGGCCTCAGCGAGCGCCGTTAGGCGCCCGCTGGAGGCCATCCGCATCGATGGCCCCTCTCTGAGGGTATCTCCACATGGCAAAGAAAAACC
>CAYHQN010000302.1:0-1998 GCA_964358545.1 uncultured Tangfeifania sp.
ATGGCCATAAACAAAGTCGTTGTTCAGGACAGCAATAATTTTATCATCGGCTTCATCCCCATCGATCATCCGAAGGCCTCCGATGGGTTTTGCAGTAACCAGAATATCACCGTGGTGAATTGATTTTTCGGTAAGAACCACGATGTCGATCGGATCGCCATCACCCTTAACTCCCTTTTTACCTGTTTTTTTGGAGCAAAGATCGCCTACCAATTTTCCGCAATAGGTTTGAGGGATAAATCCGTACAATGCCGGACAAACATTCGAATATTGCTGTGGCCGGTCTATTTTGAGGTAACCTGAGTCTTTGTCAACTTCATATTTCACCGTGTCGGTCGGCACCACCTCAATAAAAGCCGTTACCTTTTCAGGTGCATTGTCACCAATGTATATACCGTGCCAGGGGTGCGACTTGTAACGCAACCCCATCAATCGTCCGATCGGATCTGAAAATTTGTCTGCCATAGCACTTCCTTTTTAAACTTATTACAATTATACCCAAATTTCGGTTTAATTGTTGAGAAAATAACAGCAAACCATCCAATAAAAAAATAAATGTCCAACCCTTCGACTTGGCTCTGGGACCGGTCTCATCTTCTCATTGCTCAATTCCCACAGTCGTCCCCTTCGTCCCAGTCTTCCTAGTCATCCCCTCTTTCTTTCGGTCTCTCCGTCTTTCCGTCTCTCCGTCCCACAGTCTTTTCTCCGTTTCACCGTTTCAACTTTCAACTTAAACCTTCGGCTCCCAACCCTTCTCATAGGATCTCTGCCACAGCTTCTGTGCCTCTTTATCTCCAATAATGTGACCATTTTTAGGATCAACATGGATGTCACGACCTACACGCCAGGAAATATTACCCAACTGCATAGCAACCACACTCTTAAATCCTAGTTCAACATCACAATTTGGACGACGGCTTTTCCGGATGGCATCCAGGAAGTCGGCTACGTGAAGGCTATCCATTCCCAAACTTGGACTTGCGGTGTTCCTTCCATCGATAGGGCCCTCAACAATGAGGGATTTTACCTCTTCAATCAATTTGCCATCGTTGTTATAGACTTTGTAGCTGTCGCCACCAGTGTCCAGGCTTCCGTTGTCTCCGTAGAAAATAATACCCCTGTCGGCACCTTCGATTTGCCTTCCATTTGAGCTCCTGGATTCCCACATCAAAGAGACGCGGCCAGGATAGTCCATAGTGACAATCTGCGTATCAGGAGTTTGCCAATCATCTTTGTAGTGATACCTTCCACCAACTGAGGTAACACGTGTTGGGAAATCAACTCCAAGTCCCCAACGGGCAACGTCAACTTCGTGGGTACCATTGTTCAGCGCTTCTCCGGTACCATAATTCCAGAACCAATGCCAATTGTAGTGGATCAGACCATCCTGATAAGGCACCCTTGGCGCCGGTCCCTGCCATAAATCGTAATCAAGCCAATCCGGAACCGGTGCATGTTTTAGGAAGTTTGGCTTTCGGTTATTGGTGTACCAGGTTTTGGCCAGATAAACCCTGCCGATGATCCCTTCATGAAGTTTTTTTATCCCCTGGGTCAATACAGGTGCAGAACGACGTTGCGCACCCATTTGCACTACTTTGTTGTACTTACGGGCAGCTTCTATGGCCAATTCACCCTCGTGCGGATTATGGCTTACCGGTTTTTCCACATAAACGTGTTTATCCGCCTTACAACCCATGATGGTGAGGGGTGCATGCCAGTGGTCGGGGGTTGCAATGTAAATAGCATCAATTAAT
This sequence comes from uncultured Tangfeifania sp., assembly GCA_964358545.1. GTDB lineage: Bacteria > Bacteroidota > Bacteroidia > Bacteroidales > Prolixibacteraceae > CAINVV01. Next base: position 1,755 of record CAYHQN010000302.1, read on the forward strand.
TTGTCTTCCAATACCTTACGGCAATCTTTCTCGGATTTTGGAATGGATTCCTGCCCGGCTTTTGCCACTGATTTCATAGCTTTGGGAATTGCCCTTGAGTCGACATCGCAAATACAGGATACTTCCGTGTTTTTTTGTTTGGCGAAAGTCCCTGCCATACTGTTTCCACGACCATTCACGCCAATAACTGCGACATGAATCCTGTCGTTTGCTCCGATAATATTGGCGTAGCTTTTTGCACTAA
>CAYHQN010000303.1:0-1996 GCA_964358545.1 uncultured Tangfeifania sp.
AAACATTTCTTAATGGCTTTAATAATTGCATAAACGCAGGGTGGGAACCAATCATTGAGAGTAATGTGTCTTATTAACATTCAGAAAGTGAAATAACGCCGATATCTAAAAATACAATCTCATCACCACACAATGAATGGTAATCAGGGTAACACCCACGGGACTGGCTCGTCCTGACTAGCATAACGATTATACGGAAGCCTGTTAGCATAATTACCTTTGTAGTTAAACAAATACAAAAGAACAAGTTCTAAATACCATAAGCCAAGAGTATGTGCATCACGCAACGTATCGTACGAGAGTGATGATATCCTTTGAAGATTTTTCGGTGTGGGATGAACAAGTTTATTACGAATATCGGTCACTGCATGAGGGCCATCAACCCATTTTTCACTTTTGCGTAGCTGGCTTAAGCACACTAACGAAGAAGGAACAGTAAGAGATATCTTTAACATTAGGAGAAGCGATCGTAATTTATCAGAAGCCGGAAGTTTATCAAATCTATCTTTGGTAAGCGGATCTTCTGCTACAAAGAGCGTCCAAGCAAGAAGTTCATGCCCTGTTTGCGCAAGTATTATCGCACCTTCTAATCCTCCTGCCAGAGTGTTAGCTGCTACATACCAATGAATTGCTTGTTTGATTGTCTTTTCCCAAGTCGTATCGTGCAAACGCTGATAGAAACCAGGCCATAGGTCAGCCAACACTTGAGGTTTCTGACTATTAAACCAAGAATTTACATACCGCCAGGAATTTGTAATAGGCTTGTTCCATTTTTCCCAAACTTTATTTTCGTTTTTGTCAAAACCAAGCTCCATAGCGGGACATGTCCAGAAACCACGAGTAAACGAAAAGAAGTAAGACATATCTTCCAATAGTGAACTTGCTTCTTCGGCGTTGAAAGTGTTGCCGTTTGTCCGCTCAAGTTTCGCAACATGCGTAATAGCATAACCACCCAAAACTTCTAGTGAATTGTAAAGTTCGATGTAATTATCAACTTTATCAACTGTTAATTTCCATCCATTTTCTTCCAATACAAACCGCCCCATCCAATGGGTATCACAATAACATATGTACTCACCTAAGGTATTACAGAAATTAGGTAAATGCACCAGCATGTGAGTTAAATCATGTCCTTTCCCCACACGGATCGGTTCTAGCGCCTTACCAGAAAGTTTAGTATTAGATTTTTGTTGATTAACGTTGACGTTCCTTTCAAGAATATGAACTTTTACTCCTTCTTGGCAGATTGGCAAATATAAAAATGCCTGTTCTAAGGTGAAACGATTCAAATCTTTTCTTGTATTAGAATTGCTTTCAGTAATGTTAAATTTGATTTCTGGATATCGTAACCATTCCAAATTTACAGTGCCACTCGTTGCTATTTTGATACCATTTTGTTCAATGGTCAGAGGACCATCATAAAGTTTAATCGTGCTATTCTGATTGATGGTAGAATAGACAGAGCTTAAAGCCGTATTTGGTTCTGTACTTGACATAGTAACACTTATATTTCTAATTTATTTCTTAACTAAATCCTTATACCTTCCAACAGCTATGGTAACTTTTGAGTGGAATCGCTCTTCGGCCTCCTCCAAATCGTAACGGGATTGCAAATTCATCCAAAATTCAGGCTCAATGCCAAACAACCTGCCAAGTCGGATGGCGGTGTCGCCGGTTATAGACCTTTTGCCTAAGACAATCTTATTAATGCGCCGGGGTGACATTCCGGTTTCCCGTGCCAGCAGGTTTTGGCTTATCCCCATCGGCTCTAAAAACTCCTCAAGGAGAATTTCACCAGGATGAATTGGTTTCATTTTTTCGATCTCTTTGTCCCTGAAGCTTTTTATCATTGTGCCATTTTATTACCCACGTTGTCGTATGTCAATCTTGTTCCAACACACCACGTCCAAATGGTAGCCAATTTGTTGTAATTGGGCAGACTGTGACGGCCTAATTTAATGTATAGGAAATTCAAAGTTAGGCCTGAAAGGCCGAC
>CAYHQN010000304.1:0-1977 GCA_964358545.1 uncultured Tangfeifania sp.
CGCTTGCCACTTCACCCGCCTGATGTCCTCCCATTCCATCGGCAAGGAGGAAAATGTGCAGGAGTTCATCAACTAAAATACTATCCTCGTTATGCGTTCTTTTTTTACCGATATCAGTTTTATATGCCACTTTCATAGGCATTGACAAGAATACTCACAAATTTATCAAGGGTGATGATCTGAACTAAAAGTGCTTCCATTCCACAGGTCAAAAACCTTTGTAAGCGCTAAGAGTGCCAGCGAATGTCTGAAACTGCCCGCTTGAATTTCATGTCGTATTTCATCGATTGTCAACGTTGCGACGATAATATCCTCCCCCTCATCAGGGCTTATCTCCCCTGTTTGGACAGCATCTTTCGCATGCCAGGAATGACACACATTGTTCAATATCGCAGGATTTGGCTCGACAGAACCGAGATAAACCCAGTTATTGCTGGTATAACCAGTTTCTTCCTTCAATTCCCGGATTGCTGCGGTTTTAGAATCCTCCCCATGGTCAACCATACCGCCTGGAATTTCCGTAGTAATTTTTTCATTACCAAACCGATATTGCCGAACAACCACAATTTCATTGCCCGGAGTGGTCGCTACAATATTTACCCAGTCATTCGCTTCAAGAACCAGCCGTTTCATTTCTTTCTGGCTTTTCGGATGCTTGAGCCAATCAAAACGCACCTGCAGAATCTCCAGGTACGGACCTTTCTCGACACGTTGTCTTTTCCATACTTCAGGTTTTTTATTTTTACTCATAAAACACTTATTTTATTTACGTTTAGGATTTTAAATACATACTGCGAAGATAATCAATAGCACTCTGAGAGAGGAATTGAACCTGGTCACCTGCATGGAGGATAATCTCACACGCCAATTCGAAGAAACTTGCTTTCTGAATATATAGCTGATACTACATTTTCAATATTACAAAGTAAACGAACGCACAAACAACATTATCACCAGCCATGAGATTAATTTTAGTAATACATAAACAATATACGAAATACCATAACAATGATACTTACCGGATATATGAATCGGCATCACGCCATCCATTGCGGCCATCGCTACATTTTTAACTCTCATTTTCCACGGCATTAAATCAACTAATTCCCTCGAAGGAAATTTTCCATTTCCTGTATAATCTACAAGTATTACATGCCGTTTAGACCTTTGTAAAAATGTCATTATGACAAATCCAATGAGACCACTAAGCGCCCAAAATTTCATAATTGATGTAACAGCGTCTCGACTCGTACAAATATACCGTAAATACAACTTAGGTTTTTCCTTCCATTGACTATTGTCTAAGTCAAATTTGATCATTCTTTCATAAACACTTTTTACATCATACGGACTGCCGGATGTCTCGTATGCCTTATACAGCATTGCCAATATTTGTCGATACTCCAACTTGCGATTCCCACATCGTAACATCAGAAGCATATCGTTTGGTGGAGGAAGTGAATCAAAATTCCCTACCGTTCCACTTAAATCAATTTTTGATTCATCTCCAACCTGGTAAGGCAGCTTAAAACGCACATGCTGCCCAAGATTCGACTCCACCAATTTCATTCCTACACTAGGGATGGTGTCGAAATCGATATACGAATTTTTATTTACGTACACATTGTTAAGCTCAATTGCATCTACTTTGTTTTCCTTGATTACACACGATTCAACATTACAATCTATAATATCAATTGACGGTACATTCATACTTTCAAAATGTAATAGAGAACGCAGTTTAACATTTTTCACTTTTACAATGCGATAAGAAGGAATTCCACCAACTAAAGCCTTACTGACTTTATCGCCTTCGTCACCTACATTGCCTTGATCCTGAACATCAATGACATCCAGTTGAGTTGACTGTAAGCTTTCAATTTCAATTCCTTCATGTATCTTAATACTGTTAATCACAACCCCATTCAACACTTCTGCATGATTAATCCACAAGAGTGTTTTAAATTCACAACCTGT
>CAYHQN010000305.1:0-1957 GCA_964358545.1 uncultured Tangfeifania sp.
CAATATTACACCCTTGTACAGCCTCTTCAATTTTATTCTGGTCTAAAATATCACCTACAAGCATTCTCTGAGAACTCTTCGAATAAGGAGCTGGTTTCAGGTCATAAATAGTGACATCATAACCAGCTTCTGTAAGTGCATCAGCAACGTGACTGCCAAGAAATCCAGACCCGCCGAAGACAACTACTTTTAAGGACTGAGGACTGAGGACTGAGGACTGCGTCATTCTTAATACTCCCCTTTTTTATTCTCAGTCCTTTGTTTAGCCACCGATGCCCGCATACCTCCGATAATTCTGCCTACTTCCAATGCCAAGTCATTAACTTTATTAAAATCTTCAGAATTTATATAACCAATATTTAAGGCTATATATAGTATTGACCGCACTTCAGCACAGGATGCCTTAGCTACAACCAAAAATTGATGAAATTCAGCTCGCCCACCCCTCTCAAAGCCTTCTGCAATATTCGACATAATAGACACCACGGCTCTTTGTATTTGTCCACAGAGGCCAAAATCATTTGCAAAAGGCTGCTTTCTTGTAAGTTCGTAAACCTCTTTCGTAAGAACTCGTGCCTTTTGCCAGGCTATCAAATCTTCAAATCGCTCAATTCTTCCCATAACTCAGTCCTCAGTCCTTTCCCCTCAGTCCTCTTAGCAGATTCTCCACTGCTTCCATTTCCATCCTTACCCTTGCCTCTTTTGCATACGAACCAATGTGTGGTGTAAGAATTACATTATCCAATTCTTTCAATGGACCCGTATAAGGTTCTTCTTCAAATACATCCAAAGCAGCACCCGATAGATAGCCACTTTTCAGATACTCATACAGGATAGATTCATCAATAACACCTCCTCTGGAGGTATTTATTAACCACGCTCCTTTTTTCATCAACTGGAATTGCTTTTTCCCTATTAACCTTTCACTAACCCCAATATGTATCGTTACAATATCCGCCCATGCAAGTAGATATTCCAAAGACAAACGTTTTAGACCTAACAACCCATCTTTTACAAACGGATCCGCATAGGCTATTTCACAACTGAAAGATTTTAATAATTCGGCAACCTTTTTACCAATCTTTCCGAATCCTTTTATGCCAACTTTTTTGCCAGACAAAAGATTTCCCATCCTTTTCTGCCACTTGTTATCCCGAAATTCTCTATTCATCCATGAGACTTTTCTCAATAAATCAAGTATCAATCCAACAGTCAACTCGGCAACTGCAAGTGTTGGCGCATCTGGGGTATTGAATACCTTAATACCCAGTCTAGTAGCAGTATCGAGATCAACGTTATCAAGTCCTGCACCACACCGAGAGATTACTTTTAAGGACTGGGGATTGAGGACTGAGGATTGGGAATATGTTTTAGTCAGACATTCTAATGTATCAACATCAAGAATTTCCGTTCCTGCAATAATACCGATAGCATCGCTGCACAATTCAACAATCTCATCTTTTTTCAGTTTTCTGCCATAAAGGTTAAGCACAGTTTCAAAACCATTTCTCTTCAGTAGATTTAAGGGTTCAGCATCATATTCCCCAAAGGAAGTAGTTGTAATGGCGACTCTATTCATAATAACCTTTACTTACCAATCCAGATATTTTGATGACCAAGTGTCGTCTCTCTTGAGGATTAAGCCGTAAAAACCTTCAAAGTCGAATCTTTTCCAAAGGGGTTGCGTGATTCGCAATAATCCATATTTCGGATACTGTAAATAAATTTTCTCATGCAAAATCTTCCAGCCGGAGTGCTGTACCAGCAGTTTCCAATCCGCAGGACATAGCTCAAAAATATGGGTGTTTTCTGCAAAAACCTTGTTTTCACCAACATTTCTGATGTGATGTAAACCGATACGACTCTTCTTTAAATAAGGCACGGTTATTAACAAATATTTCACATTCATTTTCGAAGATAATTCATGGAGGAAATAACATGGATTCATCAAATGCTC
>CAYHQN010000306.1:0-1955 GCA_964358545.1 uncultured Tangfeifania sp.
AGTCAAAGAATCTATTCTGTTTCTTAAACTTGCCTCTTTTATATCTTCCGCTCCATCTTCGTGTTCTTTGCCGGCAAGATATTGTTCTATTCTATCTGTCTCATTTTGGTAAGGTTTGATTTTTGCATTTACAGCAGCGATTTTTTTATCTATGACCTTAATTTGATCTTCGAAAAACCATATTTTAACCGATGGCTCCAGGTACCAATTCCCCTCCGAGGAACCTTTCTCATTTAGAATCCAATACCAAATAGTACCATCAGGCTGAGTCTGTTTTGGTAATTTTGCCCATCCATCACATTCAGGTTGAGTCTCCGGCATCGGAGGCAGACTTGTGACAGCATCTTTGATATCTTTGGCAGCATCCTTGATTGATTCCCAAGCATCTCCCATGTTATTTAAATTAATTTAAAGGATTTATCCAGTTCGGAACTAATGGAATATCTCTTAAATACGGCCACCTCCTCAAAATTCTCGCTTTTAAACTGATTGACTTAGTAAAAAATTTTTCAGGATTTTCAAAAATATGTTGAATCAAAAATTTATCAACCAATCCTTGAATTTGTTGAACCTGCCGAGAGCGTTGCTTTAGTCCACCAATCGTATCAGCCCACTGCCAAACAATGACAGTATCCTTGTTGGTTACAGAATCTTTTTGGAGTCTAAACAGCCCGACTTGATCAGTCGGACCGGCATCTTCAGCTTTAAGTCTCAAATAGGCATCTATGGCATGGAAATTGAGATCGGTCCCATATTCTACCCTAAGGAAGTCTACGGAATCGTCAAATTCTTTGACAATTGCAGTTTCAAGTTCTGTAAATTTGATTTCGCCTTGTGCATCTGGTTTATGTGCAACATCCGGATCATGGACAAATGCAGGTTTGGAATCCAAAGGATCAAGCGTCCTGTAGTCGCCATTTTCTTTGGCCCATTGATCAAATTCTTTGATATCCCAAAACTTTACAGCACTCGCTGGTGGAACAGTGCTAAGATCGTCCTTTGCCTTGGCTTTATTGTAAATTTGATTTTTTACATATTCAAAATACCTTACTATAAGATGTCCTCTTAAAGCCGGGTCCTTTGTTATGTCAATTATGCCGGCAGTTGGGGTTGGGGGATCAAGATGATCCAGGTTAAGCATTTTTTTGGAACCGGGAGGGAACTCATGATTGTCCAAATGCGCAGTGTAATAAGCAAAAACTCCCATAAGATCAGCGGCTGTTTTATGTGACGCAGAGTTTAAGTCTGATTTCCCCGTCAGAAGGCCGGGAAGAGGCAGGCTATATACCATATATTCAAAATCCGATTTGGCAAAAGCATAAGCATTACTTATACAACTTGCTTTTCGTACTCTGTCAATTACGCGAGCCATAAAGACATCTCTATCCCAATTTTTTCCTTCTCGGCCCAATTTTGCATTTTCTTCGGCAATAACTTTGTTAAGACCTTGTAATCTGTCATTAAAATCTTGCAAAATTTCTTTTCTGGCGGTTTCAACTTCATCGAGAGTAGAAGCATTTAATATAGATCTTCTTAATCTCTCCATTACTTCTGTCTTACTGGTTTGCAGAACCATATCCGTAAAATAATCGGGAATACTGCCGCTCAATGCATCCAAATTGATGCCATCAAGCGGACTATTGGCGGTTTGCTGAAAAAGAGCTTCAAAGAAATATTTCACAAAGCCTTCTGGAGCTGATTTTTGAATTAGATCCCTTAAAGTTTGAAGATTCTTATTCAATTCAAAATGTTCATCGGCATCCAAAGCCTCAATATATTCCTGCGCAAAAGCCGGATTTTGTACCAATGATTTTTCCGTCTCAGCATCTCCGACAATAGCAAATTTCCGAGGTTTAACCGGATTACCGTCCTTATCAAGAACTATCCCATCCGCATCAATTACAAAATTATTGATTTTATCTTCCACATACTCAACCTCCATCTTCATCCTGTTT
>CAYHQN010000307.1:0-1949 GCA_964358545.1 uncultured Tangfeifania sp.
CGGTATGGGGGGCATGGTCGGTGGCAATCACGTCAATCCTGTTTTCATTGACAGCTTTGATCAGGCCTGCACGGTCGCTTGCAGATTTGATGGCAGGGTTCCATTTGATTTTCGCTCCATATTTTTCGTAATCGGCATCTGAGAACCAGAGATGGTGTACACAAACCTCAGATGTTATTTTTTTGCTTTTAATAGGCGCAGATTCAAACAGGGCAATTTCTGCCGCGGTTGAAACGTGCAGGATGTGGAGCCTGGTCCCAAATTTTTTAGCCAGCTCGACTGCTTTGGAAGAGGAGTTGAAGCATGCACTTGCATCACGGATTTTGGGATGTTCGCTAAGAGGGATCCCTTCTCCATATTTTTCCACTGCCAAAGCAAGATTGGCTTGAACAATTGATTCATCCTCACAGTGAACGGCTATCAGCATTTTTGATTTTTGGAAGAGAGAAGCAAGGGTTGTAGGATTGTCAACCAACATATTTCCGGTCGATGAACCCATGAATACCTTAATACCGCATACCTTTTCGGGATCAGTTTTCAGCAGTTCTTCCAGGTTATCATTGGTGGCTCCTATGTAAAATGAGTAGTTGGCAAGGGAAACTTCCGATGCCCTTTGATATTTTTGATTTAAAAGATCCTGGGTGGTAGCCTGAGGAACGGTATTGGGCATCTCCATAAAAGAGGTGACCCCTCCGGCGACTGCAGCCTTTGATTCAGAATAAATATCTCCTTTATGGGTGAGCCCGGGTTCACGAAAATGAACCTGATCATCAATAATACCGGGTAGCAAATATTTACCGGATGCATCAATTACCTCCGAATTAGCCAATATAGCTTCCGGCACTGAATCCCTGAATATCTTTTCGATGATACCATTCCGGATCAGCAGACTGGTATCCCGCAGAACCTTACCTTCATTGACAACCTTTGCATCTTTGATAATTATGTCCTTCATTTGTATTGGTTTGTTTTTATTTAGATCTTTTTTGCGGGATTTGAAAAATAGCTGGCAATTTTCATTTTGATGACCCCTTTGAAGGCTTCCCCGAAAATACTGCCACTCATTTTTGAGGCTCCCTCCTTGCGGTCGGTAAAGATGATGGGGACTTCAACTATCTTAAAGCCAAGTCGCCAGGTTTTGAACTTCATCTCAATTTGAAATCCATACCCCTTCATCTTGATTCTATTGAGGTCGAGGCGGTCCAGTACGATACTCCTGTAGCATTTGAATCCGGCAGTTGTGTCCATGATTGTCATTCCAGTGACCAGCCTCACATATTTTGAGGCACTGTAGGACATCAATACTCTTCTCAGGGGCCAGTTGATCACATTGATCCCGGAAATATACCTCGATCCTATGGCCAGATCGGCTCCTCCTTCGGCGCAAGCATTGTATAAACGTATCAAATCATCCGGATTGTGTGAAAAATCGGCATCCATTTCAAAGATGTACGGGTATCCGCTCTCCAGGGCTCTTTTGAATCCGGTCAGGTATGCTGTACCCAGTCCCAGTTTACCCTTTCGTTCGGTCATAAAGAGTTGAGTTGGATATTTCTTCATTAACTTCCTGACAATTTCGGCTGTACCATCCGGCGAATTATCATCAATGATTAATATATGAAAAGGCTTTGGAAGATGGAAGATTGTGCGGATCATCCGCTCAATGTTCTCTTTTTCGTTGTAGGTTGGGATAATAATGATGCTGTCAGACACTTTCCTTTTGTTTCAATGAAGACGTAAAAATAATACAAATGTGTTATTTCTGCTAAAAATTAGCTCCCGCTTCTTTTTTTTATTTTTTTTCAGGTGTATAACGTTTCAGATAGTCAAAAAGATAGCAGCAGTGATTCATTTTTTTTACGAACTATTTTACCAACTTGGTTGTATAGGAAATAAAAACGCATTACATTTGCACTCCCTTTCGGGGCGAAAACCTGAGATAGATTGAG
>CAYHQN010000308.1:0-1947 GCA_964358545.1 uncultured Tangfeifania sp.
ACCTATTGTAACTATTTAGTTATCAACAAAATTATTTTGGCGCTGAATCGCTGAAAAAAGCTTACACTGAGAAAAATTGCATTAAAATTGTATTTTTGAACAGATAAATGAGCAAGCGAAAACAAAAGGTCACCCAAACAAGCAAATTGGAGAAGAGGATTAAACCTCTCTTTCTGATTTGTAAGAACACTATTTTCAAAACGGGAAACAGCATCAAACAGATTTCCCAGCAAGGATATGCAGCATTTCGCAGAATCGGGATCCGGGGAAAAATAATTGCCTTACTGGTCATCTTACTTATCATTTCAGCCATTTGGATCAAAAATTTTTACAACGGATTGTACAGTCCCAATGTGGCCGGCAACTACATGCTTTTCATCCGTGAGAAAGACAATTTCGATCAGGTTGTCAAACTGTTGCAAGAGAATGGATGCCTCACTAAAGTTGAAACCTTCAGGCGGGTTGCCCGGCTCAAGGATTACGACAACAACCTCCGTCCGGGAGCCTACAAAGTTCAAAAAGGCTGGAGCAACAACCAACTGATCAATATCCTCAGATCTGGGGCACAAACCCCCGTGATGATCACCTTCAACAGCATCCGGACCCTCGAAGAGCTGGCCGGGAAAATTGCCAGGCAGTTGCAATGCGACTCACTCTCCTTCATTACACTCTTTAAAAACGACTCCAGTACCCTGAAGTTGGGCTTTAAAAAAGAGACGCTACCCGCGCTGTTTATCCCCAACAGCTATTCGCTTTATTGGACCACCACGCCTCAGGCTTTTCTTGCCAGGATGAAATACGAATACGATAGATTCTGGAACGAAACCCGAAAAGGGAAGGCAAAGAGCATCGGACTAACTACTGATCAGGTGGCAACCCTGGCCTCGATTGTGCAGGATGAGAGCAACAAAGCGGAAGATAAACCGGTCATTGCGGGCGTTTACATCAATCGTCTGCACAAGGAGTGGCCCCTTCAGGCTGATCCCACCATCCGCTTTGCCCTGGGCGATTTCTGTATCCGCAGAATCCTGACAACCCAGCTGGCTGTGGAAAGCCCATACAACACTTATAAAAACACGGGCCTCCCTCCCGGACCGATCAATATCCCTGAGATCTCCTCCCTTGAGGCAGTTCTAAACTTCAAGGTACACGACTACTTCTACTTCTGCGCCAAAGAGGATTTTTCGGGGTATAGCAACTTCGCCAAAACACTCTCCGAACACAACAGAAATGCCCGAAAATACCAGGAAGCGCTGAACAAGATTAAAGTATATAAATGAATACCAACTACATCGAATCAAAAAATTTCTCCAAAACCAATTTTACAACTGAACCGCTGCCCAAAGGAGAGTATGAGAATTGTATTTTCTCGGATTGTGACCTTTCCAACTGTGATCTCTCAGGTTGTACTTTCATCGGGTGCAGCTTTACCGGCTGCAATGTCAGTTTGGCAAAAATCGCAAATACTGCATTCCAGGAGATAAAGTTTACTACCTGTAAATTGGTAGGAGTTCATTTCGAAAACTGCAACACCTTTCTTTTTTCCATTCATTTTGATCACTGTACGTTAAACCTCTCCTCTTTCTACAAACTCAACCTCAAGAGAAGCAGTTTCAAGGATTGCGCTTTGCAGGAGGTCGATTTTACGGAGGCAGATCTGAGCGGTCGCTCTTTTGATAATTGCGATTTGACCGGCGCTATCTTTGAGAACAGTAACCTTGAAAAAGCAGACTTTCGGGCTGCCATCAATTACACGATTGATCCTGAACTCAACCGTCTGAAAAAAGCCAGATTCTCCTTGCCGGGCGTTGCTGGATTGTTGGTGAAATACGGGATAGAGATTGAGTGATGGATCAATGCTGTTTAGCTAAGAAAATATCTCTACAGGTCGTAACAGATTGCTTCACACTTCGTGCCTCGTGTTCGCAATGACGGATCATTTTTTTG
>CAYHQN010000309.1:0-1940 GCA_964358545.1 uncultured Tangfeifania sp.
TGTGACAGTCGTCATTGCGACCGCGAGGCACGAGCGGGAAGCAATCCGTCGCATTTTCACAACTCAAAATAACCCACCCGCATTGCGACCACTGTCTGTCCCGATTTTTCATCGGGAAGGAACGAAGTGTGAAATGCTTAACTGAACCATTCCAGCCAGCAATTATTGAAATTCCAGTTTGTGTTACTTCTTTGTGGTTCTTATCACCCCCCTGAAGTAACCGATATCCTCGGCAATGCCCATAAACGGATCGTTCATGTTTATCTCATGCTCCAGGCTGCAAACACCACTGTACTTCACTTTGCGAAGCATCTTTACAAAGGCAGGGAAATCGATGACACCACGGCCAACTTCCAGCGAATATCCCAGTTTGGTTTTTCCTGTTACGTCTTTGATATGGATATCGAATACGCGTGAAATGTATTTTTTCAGGTCGGCAACCGGATCTTTGCCATTTCTGGTATCGTGCCCAATGTCAAGGCACATGCCGATTCGCGGATCGAGATCTTTAACGTGGTTCCATACATCTTCGGCATCGGGATAGGTGGCGATATCGGGACCGTGCAGGTGAATGGCATAATTGAAGCCATACTCTTTCACCTTTTTGTCGACATAAGGTAACAGGTCATAATTGGGAACCCCGATGATCAGTTTTACGCCTACTCTTTTGGCATATTCAAAGGCTTTGTCAATCTCTGCCTCTGATTTCATGTAGATTGGGCCAACTGCGTAACCGGTAACTCCTTTTTCTTTCAGTTTGGCATGGAAGGCAGCAATCTGCTCATCTGTACTATTGAGCGGAAGATGAAAATCCTTGATGCAGAGATAATGCACATCAACCTTTTGCATCGTGGCAAGGGCCTTGTCGAGGTCGAATTTGAGAAAGGTGTAACCTGCCATTCCAACCCTGAATTTTTCGCCTGTTTCAGCTGCCGGCTGGGGTCCGGGGCGGGTTGGCGCCTGCGAAAATGCATCAGTTAATGTACCTGTTGCAAGGACAACCATTAAAAAAAACAATACTTTCTTCATGTTTGTGTCTGTTATTATGTTTGAAACTGTTTAGTTGTAAGTAGTATCATCAGAAACCGGTCATCCTTTAAAAAATAAAAACAAAACGCTGAAGTGAAGAAGGATGAACCGTAGCAAATTTAATTGAAAGAAAAACAAAATAGCACAAAAAGGGATTAATTAATCTGATGACACCCATTTTATATAAACACAGTTATTGGAAAGATTCTGATTTGTGCATAGATTGTTTTATAATATTTAGTCTGAATATTTGTAGTTTTGTCTGACACTAACAAACCGGAATTGAAGGATATTTTGCTGATAGAAGGGCTTGAACGCGGGGACAAGATAGTGTTTGATTACATTTTCAATTACTATTATTCATCGCTATGTGCGTTTTCCATGCAGTATCTCAACGATAGAAGTGCAGTTGAGGACCTGGTTCAGGATTTCTTTGTCTCTCTTTGGATCGAAGCTCCTCATCATCAGATACGCTCTTCATTAAAAACTTACCTCTTTGCATCTGTAAAGAACCGTTGTCTGGATTATCAAAAACATCAAAAAGTAACTCAAAAATTCAGGACATTTATTCTTTTTTCGACCAGCGATGATGATAACTTGTCCGATCATCTCTTTGCTGAATCAGAACTTCGTCAGGCCATTCAGAGTAGCATCGAAAAGCTTACTCCGCGATGTCGCGAGATTTTTGAACTGAGCAGACACAAAGGGCTTTCCAATCAGGAGATAGCCGGGCAACTGGGACTTTCCAAACGAACCGTTGAGCTACAAATCAGCAATGCGCTTAAAATTCTGAGAAAGGAGCTGGTTGCATACCTGCCTGTTTGGTTGGTAACTTGGTTGATTATTTAGAAAAGTGACTAATTCTACTTTACTAAAATGATTTTTACTTATAATATCTATCTATATCAGCC
>CAYHQN010000310.1:0-1936 GCA_964358545.1 uncultured Tangfeifania sp.
GTAATATTTTCGGATGATTGAAAAGCTGTCTGAATTTTTTGAATCCGGGTTTCATAGGATGTTATGATGTTGTCAAAAAAACCATCTATATTTATTCCAGGCTGGGTACTCATGTTGGTTGATGGGTTTATCGGTTGATAAGTTGATAGGCTGATCTCCTATTCCAATAGGTTGGTCCCGTTTTGATTTTATGTCTAAAAAATGGAAATTCCTGGTAATCATGCTTTCAGGTTTTTTCCCAAAAGGATGTTTTAGCAAGAATAACTACTTAACTGCAAAATGCCTTATGCGGCTTTAGCAGTTAATCCAATCGCTTCTGCATATTTCAAATAAGTTTCAACAGAGGCAACAACGATCCTTGCTTCAATTGCAAGAAGTTCGATACCTACCAGTGATACTCTTACCCATGCATCAACAACGACACCTTTGTCAAGAATACGGTCAATTACCTCTACGAGGCTGGATGACCCAATCGTTTTTTCTACTGACATAATTTTAATCTCCTATTATTAATTAATTGGTTACCGTGCTTAACATTAGAGGGACGGCTTACCTCTTTTAACCCGGGTTAAGCAATGAGCCTGTAAACACCTGCTAATCTTGTGCTCGTACAGGAATGGCTTATCTCTTGTAACCTGAGTTAGGCAATGAGCGTGCCAGAAATCACCGGGTGATATCGAATAGGCTGAGGACTTACGCTAAAAGCTTATGCAATAGGGTTGGAAAAAATGAAATTATTTTTCGGGGGAGAAAAAAGTAAGTGTAATTATGGGAAAGGGAGGATTTGAAAATGAAATAATCGCACCCATGTGCGAAATTGAGGCAGGTAAAAATGAAGGATGGAAGTAGCAGATCATACTTTAGGTAGGAACGGTTTATTTTCAGTTCCGGTTTAAAATCAGGTGGGGAAAATAGTATAAATAGAAGGAGTTCTGTAAGCACGGTCCATTATGCTTCACTTTTGCAAATCGAGATATCGTATTTTTTCATTTTCCGGGCAAGGGCATCGCGGGTTATCCCGAGTAAATCAGCTGCTGTCTGTTGATTGTATTTACTGTCTTGGAGCACTTTTCGGATCATCTTAATCTCATGTGCTTTCAGATTGACCATATCGGCACTGGGAACTATGATCTCTGATTTTGGGGGCTTAATCCGGAAGTCAGATATTTCGAGCGCATTTCCTTTGCTAAGCATGATTGCCCTTTCGGTCATATTTCTCAATTCCCTGACATTTCCCGGAAAATCGTATTTCAGGAGTGCATTAAAAACCTCATTGGAAACATGGAGCTTCGGTTTGTTATATTTCGTTGAATAGAGATCAACAAAATGAATAACCAGAGGTTTGATATCTTCGGGCCTTTCGCGGAGTGCGGGTATATGTATGTGAAAGGTATTCAGCCGATGGAGCAGGTCGAGCCTGAATTTTTTCTCCTCTACCTGTTTTTCAATGTCATGGTTTGTGGCAGAAATGATGCGAAAGTCTGTATAAACCAGATTCGTGTCTCCCACCCGGGTGACCACCTTTTCTTCTGTGGCACGCAAAATCTTCGCCTGCAGATTAAACGGCATATCGGCGATTTCATCCAAAAATAAGGTTCCATGATTACACACTTCAAAGTAACCCATCTTATCGGTGATGGCACCGGTAAACGATCCTTTTTTATGTCCAAAAAATTCACTTTCCAAAAGCGTTTCAGTAATGGCGCTACTATTGACGGCAGAAAAAATATGGTCTTTCCTTGAACTCGAATAGTGTATGATCCTGGCAATATTCTCTTTTCCGGTCCCGCTTTCGCCGGTAATCAACACATTGGCATCAGCGAAGTTTGCAGCGGTCAAAGCTTGTTCAAATACCTCCAATATCTGAGAACTCACCCCAATAAACTGCCGGTCTATTTTTTTTTCAAGTGTTTTTGAGATCAACGAGTTCTTTTCT
>CAYHQN010000311.1:0-1934 GCA_964358545.1 uncultured Tangfeifania sp.
CTTTCTATTTCCTCACACCAAGCCACAAAGACACAAAGATTTATGATATATCCCTCATTTATTAAAAATTAAATTGTTACCCTCCTTATTCTTTGCGGCTTTGTGTCTTTGTGTGATTACTTCTCTTATTCATAAAAGTTTCATTTTCACTTTTCTTTGGTGTTCAATAGGGCTGATTAAAAAATACTTGCAATTTTCTTTGTTTTTGCTAGATTGGAAGACTGATGCGAAAACCAATTTAAACTAAATACAAACTTATCTGCTTTTAATATACTCAGAACGGGTAGGTTTTGGACTTTTGAAAGTGCCGCAAATGCCAGAAAACGCCGTGCAGATGGTAGGATTTTGGTCTTTCGGAAAGTCCAATTCTCACCCGTTGGCAGTATATATACAATAAGAATGTTGAGTTTCGCTTTGCTCAACCCAACCTACCAAACTGTTTCGTAATTTAACAGAATATTGATGTATATTTTAATGTGGTGCGAAAGGAGATTTACGATGCCAGAGAAGGGAAAAACATTATTTATTTCAGATATTCATTTGGGTGCTGGAAATACATGGGATTGGTTTAGTATTGAGAAAGAAGGCCCATACTTAGTAAAATTTTTTGAATATGTTTCACAACGTACTGATGTGAAAGAATTAGTATTATTAGGTGATGTTTTTGATACATGGGTTTGTCCGCATGACCGGGAACCACATAAATTTGAAGACATCATCAAGGCTCAGGTAAAAGTAATAAATGCAATAAAAAAGATGGCTGAAAAAGTACCAACTCTTTATATAAATGGCAATCATGATTATTCGGTTACAGCGGAAAATATTAATAATACTTTTGATGGAAAAGTAAAGCATATTGGAACATATTATCGAAGAAGAAATATTTATGCAGAACATGGACATTTACAGGCGCTTTTCAATTGCCCTGACCCAAGAAATGGTGGGTTTTTAAGATTGCCTCTTGGTTATTATATTACAAGATTACATACCACACTTGGAATAACAAGGAAGGCTAAGATGAATTTGATATTAGAGGGCCTTGATGCAATATTTCAGGTTATGGGTCCTGAAAAACTGCCGGAATCTTTACTGGATGCATTAAAGGATGCCGTTGAAAAGACAAAAAAAACCGAAGTAACGGAATTTAAAATGGGATATATTTGTGCTTCTCAGGGATATGAAACGGTTAAAAGTCGTTATAAAAACTTATTTGATGATTGGAAAGCATCTGTTGGCTTTTGGCAGAGTGTTCAAATGATTAAATCAGAGATGAATCGCTTAGATACAGTTGCTGATCAAATGTGCCGGGATGGAGTTGATATCGTTGTTTTGGGTCATTCGCATGATACAAAGATGGATAAAGATAGTTGGTTGGCTAAAGACCGTATTTATGCAAATTGTGGATATTGGTGTGGTTTCGGAGATCAAGAAAGTATTGATGATAATGCACATTTTGTTGAAACAGATGGGAAAACGGTAACGCTTTTTTCTTTTACTGGCAAAAAGGCCAGGGAAAAGAAATCTTTGCGATTGTAAAAACCCGAAACATTTAACAGCAGAAGAGGACGAAAAGGGTCAGGTCTTGGTTCTTGATGTTGTTTCTTACTTTTGTCCACCAGATAATTCAGCGAGCAACGGTTTTATTTCAATATCAATTGCTGTCTGTTTATATTTTACATTTGCTGTCCTCACCTCCAAGGGCTTTCGTTACGACACCATCCCAGTCTAAAAGAAAAGGAACTAAATATACCGTAGTTGCTAACATTAAAAGCCATTGCACCTTATTTCTCATGTTCCTAACCTTTCAAACCGGATTGAGGTTTTATTTTTTCCCCAATTCCCATTTCTCTCCATTTCTCCTTATTTACACTTTTCTAACTTTAACGCATGAGATAATTTAATCGCTTAATGGCATCCATCCTCTCACTGTTTCC
>CAYHQN010000312.1:0-1932 GCA_964358545.1 uncultured Tangfeifania sp.
TAATATTTTGAAGGAGATTGTTACGGTAGGAGACACGATTATTGTAACCAGGAGCCAAAACCCCCGTGCCGCCCCGCCTGAGGATTTATCTCAGAGGATAGAAAGGCTCTGTGGTAAACAACCGGAAATAACGGATAATACTCAGAATGCCGTGACTGCTGCAAAACGGATGACATCAAAAGAAGATTTGATTTGCATCACCGGTTCAGCCTATGTGGCAGGCGAAGCCATGCAGGCGTTAAGCATGAGTATTGCCAAGCAGAATAGTTCGGCCACGAATTGACACGAATAGGAACGAACAAAAATAGGTTGGAGTTGCGAGTCAGGAATGTAATATAAAGCAAATGAGAGGAAGAAGTAACATATGTTAGTTGATAAAGTTAAAAAGGCAGTAAATGTTTGGTCTTCTATTTCAGAAATACTCTATGTTCCACATACAGAAGAAGAATATCAGGAATTGGTTAAGTTACTTGATAGTTTGATTGATGAAGTTGGTGAAGATGAAACACATCCTTTGGCTTCACTTATGGAAATTATAGGTGTTTTGATTGAGAAATATGAAAATGAGCACATTCCAGAAATTACTGAAAAGTAGCTTATTGTTCTGCATTAAAGAGTTGCTGTAACCAGGGGAAAACAGAGGAAGAGGCATTAAAAAATATTCAGGAAGCAATGGAGTTATATTTAGAGCCGGATGAAGATTTAAAGGATTTAAGGGAAGCAAAAGAAGAATCAAAGAATGAAGAATGTGTTCCGCTGGATAAGGAGTTGAAGATTTGAAATTAAGATGAATGCCTATTACTAAACATCTAACGTCAGAATTAACCGTGCCGTTAGGCGTCCGGTTGAATGAATTGTTAGCCCGCGACTCCGCTGATATTGCTCTTGCCGAGATTGCATTTTAAACACAAGGTTTGCAAATTATCCAGCGTTGTTTCGCCGCCCTTACTCCAAGGGATTACATGGTCAATATGCAGTTCAACGCCCTGTTGTTTGGCTGGACTCGCGCCGCAGTGCTGACACGTGAAGTTGTCTCTAAGCATGACTTTGAAGCGAAGCCGGAGAGAAGGATCGCGGCTGGTTTGTCGAGAACTCTGAGGCGACTCTATGAGGCTTGGAGCGACCGACTCTCCATCATTTGCATACTCGACAAAGCACTCAAGCGCATGTACCCAAGAGCCAAACCGACGACGGTAGGCACTTTGAGATATCGCTGACGGCGGCAGAGACAACTCAGCTCTACGGGGCTGGCGGCCATAGTGCTGCCAGAGTACGAGAATATTCTCGAACAGTCTTTCGTCTGGGATGTTTATCTCATTTGAGATAGATAGGCCGGCAGATTCCAATGCTTTGTTCCACGTACCAAAACGACGCCCAAGGTTACTGACATCGTACTTTCCGTGTTCGCCATAGACCTTCTGCGTTACCTTTTTCGTTCGAGCAATTTCGGATACGCGCTTAAGATCGCTGATGAGTTCTTCGTCTGTGACGGGAGCATTTTTCGCTCTTGTAAGTTCGAATTTCGAATTTGACATATCGACTCATAAAGCGAGCTAACATTTATCTTTATTCTATAATTGCCAGCATATTATTGCATAGCACAGCGGATGTCAAACAAAAATGGGCAGAATTATGCTGAAAATATGACGGTATTTCGATATAAGTTTTAAGAATTTATTGTTATATTGAATCATGATAAATGTTTAATTTTGTTATGCTTTTAGCTTTTAAAGACCATCTTATTCAGAAATCGCTCGTTAAAGGGAAATATGTGTTTTTTTACCTTAAGTAGGTTTCGGATTGTTATTCGTTCCTCATCGAGCCTGATTCAAATAGAATATAGGCAACCCCAATGACTATGCGTGAAATACCTTTTATATGATACCTAAATCCTGCAAACAAGGCAAAGCTTTGTTGCAGGATTTAGCGAAA
>CAYHQN010000313.1:0-1903 GCA_964358545.1 uncultured Tangfeifania sp.
CGGTCCTCAGAATCCCCACACGCATCAGTCTCAGAGCTATTTCCCTCTGGGTTATGCCGACGCCACCCTGCATCACTAGAACAGCTTCATTCTCTACACTCCGCCTGCTCAGGCCGATCTGCACGGCGCTCCTCCTCAACATTTCAGCACCCTGATCAACCAAAACCGAGGCTTTCTGCCCCAAATCCCTGACCTCATATTTTACGCCCTCCACCCCAAATCGCACCCCAGGAATCCTTTCAGCCAATGAGTGATGCATTTCTTCATCAAGTAATCCTTTTCTTGCCAATACGGTCAATGATCTAAAATCGGCAGGGCTGGTCTTAACCTTGCCGCGTAAACATGCCAGATAAGCCCTCTGCTCAGAGCCAAGCTCCCTTTCTGCCTTTATGTCGACCCTGGTTGCCAATCCGCTGTTTATCAGATTGATTTTCCAGCCGGGCAATGAACTGAAGAATCTATCCGCCTGGCCCCGGTCTAAAATTCCGCAGGCGGCCAAAACCACAGTTTCAACCTCGTCTACCTCCCTGCTTGCCAACAATTCCTCAAGGCTTTTTGGACTGTTTGCTATACCACTAACCTGATCGCCAACGCCGGACATTCTGGCTGCAAGATGCCGATTACCCTCACTGAAAGCCGTCTGAAGCTCCCTCAGGCGCTCCTGAATTTCCGCATTGCCATGAGCCATGCCCACCCCAATATCCCTCAATAGGGGAGCCAGCATTTTTTCAGCCAAATCTCCGGATCTTCCGGTCTCCTGTACAAGTCTGCTTGTTTGCGAGGCGGCATCGCGCTGTCCTGCCTCTATATCCTTCAATTCAACCAGTTGCCTTCTGGACAACTCATTGCCCTTTCTATTTTCACCTAATTGCTGTTCAGCCCGAGTGCGATCGGTTGAATAAGGTAAATCATGAAAAAAAGCTTTTGACAGCCCATCCAAAAATCCTGGCTTTTCACCCTCATTACCCATTTTAAAAACCTTATAGTGCCCAATAGTAAGCCTTTATTTGTCAAAATGTCAATAATATGCTTTAAGCGAAAACCAATTGCCAAACCAAACATTGCTCTGTAAACTCCCCACAGTCGCTCCGGCCGGAAGTCCCACCAATCAAGACAAAGCACAAGTCACGGTCTACAGGGAGCAGAATTCCAACCAGAACCATAATTGAAAATTGATAATTAATAATTGACTATCGACCCCATGACCCACCAACTCAAACGCCTGCCAAAATCCCTCATCGAGCTGACAATAACCGTTGCAGCCGACAAAATGCCGGAATTTCGCCGTAAAGCCACGGAAGAAATTTCCCGCGACGTTGATGTCAAAGGCTTCCGCAAAGGCCATGTTCCCGCTCACATGCTCGAGAAATTTATCGATAAACGCTACATCGAGTCCCACACCAAAGAAATAGCCATTCGGGCCAGCTACGCTGAGGCGGTACTCGCGGAAAAACTTCAAGTCCTCGGACGCCCTGAAATAAAGATCAATGAGGAAGAGCCTCTAAATTATACCGCTACCGTAGCCATCATGCCGGAAGTGGAGATAAAGGATTACAAATCCGTCAAAGTGAAAAAAGATTCCACCGAAGTTATGGAAAAAGACATAGAGGAGGTCATTAATGATCTGAAAAAGTACGTGACAATCTATCGTGACGTAGAACGCGGAATCAGGAAAACTGATCGCGCGGAAATAGATTTTGAGGGTTTTGATGACAAGGATCTGGCCGTTCCCAACACCAAAAGCACCAATCATCCCGTTATAGTAGGGGACAATACCCTGGTACCCGGCTTTGAAGAAAATATCATCGGCCTGAAAAAAGGTGAAAAAAAAGAATTTGAAGTCACCTTTCCCAAAGATTATGCCAAAAAGGACTTCCAGAATCGCAAATTGAAATTCAAAGTC
>CAYHQN010000314.1:0-1894 GCA_964358545.1 uncultured Tangfeifania sp.
ATGCTTGGGCAGTATAAAAAGCTGATGGATGACGAGGCCGGGGTGCAGGCAAACACAAAAACCGCAAAGGCCGATTTGGAAAAGAAGGTGATTGCCAAATACCCCAAATTAAGCATAGACGAAATTAAAACCATCGTGGTGGAGAAAAAATGGATGCACAGCATGGAGCAACGTATATGCACCGAAATGGACAACATCAGCCACCGCCTGACCCAACGCATTAAGGAACTGGCAGAACGGTATGAAATAACCTTGCCGGGACTAGAAATCGAAGTGAACGAGCTGGAGCATAAGGTAAAAAGGCATCTTACAAAAATGGGCTTTGTATGAAACCAGAACAGTTAAATACAAAAATTACCCAACGCTTTAAAGAACGGGCAAAATGAAAATATGACAAAAGAATTATCCATAATACCCCAAAAAGAAATTGAAAACCGGATATATATTATCCGGGGACTACAGGTAATGCTGGATAAAGATTTGGCTAATATTTACCAGGTTGAAACAAGAGTATTAAATCAAGCGGTTAAAAGAAATAGCGGTAGATTTCCAAAGGAATTTTGTTTCCAACTGACAGACACGGAGTATGAAAATTGGGAATTACACAGTAACATGACCGGAGATAATGTTTTAAGATCACAAAATGTGACCTTAAAGAAAGGCCGGGGCCAGCATCGGAAATATTTGCCTTATGTCTTTACCGAGCAGGGTGTTGCCATGCTTTCTACCGTGCTTCGCAGCGAAACAGCCGTGAAAGTGAGCATACAAATTATGCAGGCCTTTGTGGAGATGCGGAAAATAATACTCAGCAATGCCGCTCTATTTCAACGCCTCGACCGGATGGAATTAAAACAAACAGAAGCCGACCAAAAGTTTGAACAGATTTTCAGGGCATTGGAAAGCAAAAGCAAAGAACCCGAAAAAGGCATCTTCTTCGATGGGCAGGTATTTGATGCCTATGTTTTTGTGTCAGGTCTGATAAAGCAGGCAGAAAAATCCCTCGTTTTGATTGACAATTATGTTGACGAATCGGTGTTGATGCTGTTGGCTAAAAGGGCAAAAGGCATAAAAGCCACTATATACACCAAACAAATAAGCCAACAATTGGAAGCAGACCTGAAAAAGCACAACGCCCAATACCCTGCCATAGAGGTAAAAACCCTTGCTAACAGCCACGACCGCTTTTTAATGATAGACGACAAAGAGCTTTACCACATTGGGGCTTCCCTGAAAGATCTGGGCAAGAAGTGGTTTGCATTTTCAAAAATGAATTCGCTGACGAATGAAGTTATTAACAAACTGAAATAATATGAAAGAGGCAATGGAGAAAACTGAGTTTAAACAAACAGAAGTTGGGGTGATTCCGAGGGATTGGGAGGTCAAGAAAATTGAAGACTTCTCAATTAAGGTTGGTAGCGGTATTACCCCAACCGGTGGTGAACGAGTTTATAAAAAAGAAGGACGCCCATTTCTCAGAAGTCAGAATGTTGGATGGGGGACTTTAATACTTGATGATATTGCATTTATTGATGATAACACACATAACACTTTTAATTCGACTGAGATACAAGAAAATGATGTCTTTCTAAATATTACGGGTGCATCTATTGGTAGAAGCGCAATTGCGGACAATAGGGTTTTAAAAGGAAATGTAAATCAGCATGTGTGCATTATCCGAGTTGATGAAGATAAAACAGAACCACGATTCCTAAATTATTTTTTATTGTCTTTTTTAGGACAAAAACAAATATCTAATTTTCAAGCAGGTGGTAATCGCCAGGGCTTGAATTTTGGGCAGATCAAATCTATCCAAATCCCCCTTCCCCCCACCAAAGCCGAACAAACCGCCATTGCCACCGCCTTAAACGATGCCGATGCACTCATTACCCAATTA
>CAYHQN010000315.1:0-1878 GCA_964358545.1 uncultured Tangfeifania sp.
TGTACCTGGGCGCGCGTTACCTCGACCCCAAACTGGGCAGATTCATCAGCGCGGACACGATCGTCCAGGACCCCTACAATCCCCAGACGCTGAATCGTTACTCGTATACATCCAACAATCCTGTTAACCGTATTGACCTCGATGGGCATAGCTGGTGGAAGAAGATAAAAAAGTTTTTCCAGAAATGGGGAGATTGGGTAAGTCCACTCGGGCGGGCCATCGTCACCGGCGATTGGGCGAATTTTGGTTTTCAGATGTTGAATATGATCAGCATTGGTATTGGGGTGATGACGGGTAATTATTGGTTGGTTGCCTCAGCAGCGTTATCCTATGCTTCCCGAGCGACCGCGCATATCGGTGATAACGCGTCGGAAGAAATCAGCCGGGCGTTGGGGTATGCGAGTACGGCAGTTAGCGTGGCAGATGTGGCTAGCAATTTTGGTCAATCAGTTAAAAATTGGATGAATATGTCTAAAATAGACAATAAATTGAGTATAGGAATAGAGAAACTTTCAAAATTAGAAAAAACCACAGAAAATTTATCGAAATTAAAGATATTAAAAGATTTCAAAGATTTCACAGCGACAATGAAAGCAGCATTGGCCATAAAACCTCTGACTACAATAGGAGGGATGGCGGTAGGGAGTGTGATTGGTGGAGCATTATCAGACTGGGACGTTAAAGAAACGCTCAAAGCCGGTTTTATGGGAGCCGCTATTGGATATTCTACTTCAGGAACAAGATTGGGATTACCTAAAGATTGGGCATGGGCGGATGGAGAGGCGTGGTTTCAAGGGATCAAAAGCTTTCATGTTCAAGTTGCGGTGGAGACAAAAATTTATGGAATAAATATTTATTCGAAAATGCACTCCTGGAATTTGCTAAAAGGAAGCGATATGACTTCTTCAGTAAATAAAATCAATTATAATGGACACATACAGTGGTCTCCCTTGTCATTTTGAGATGCTTTATTTTATAACAAATAAAATTGTAAAGCTGGGTATAAATAAATATCTATTGGCATTTTGTATAAGTGTTTTTCTTTCTGGTTGTGCCACAGTTTCTTCGATCAGTCGAAATTATAAAAATATTGATCTTTCTGATGGCATCAGCCGTCAAGAGGCTAAGGTCATTGCCCAAAAGCAGATTATTCAAACTGATTTTAAGAAGGATTATAGGATTATTAATCCTAGTATTTATCATGCTGAAGAATTTACCGATGATCTCAAAGAACGCTTTTTAAGGGATAAGGCAATTTATGATAGTGGTCAATTGCGATACCCCAATAGCTGGCATATTATTTTTCATCCCAAATGGTTGAGTTTATTTAGTCTGTATTATTTGGTCGTTGTGGATAAGGATTCAGGGGAAGTACAATATGAGCATGCAGAAAATGCAATCGTTGCTTTGGGAGAAATCCTTTTTTCCGAGTTCCTCAATAATTCTCTTCAGCCGGCTTTCCTTGCAGTAGGCTATTATTCAGAGAAAGGATATTGGCCGAGCACAGGAGAAGCGTTACAAAAGTATTTTGAAGAAAAAATAGTTCAAGAGAATCCGGACAAAACAGAACCTTTAAAAATAAATTTCGAAGGATTACAATTTGAGCAGACGCAAGAAGGAAACTTGTTGATCCAGAATAAGGATGAACAGGACATCCCATTATTATCGTCATTGTTTTGTGAGATTGAAGAATCCAACGATGATAAATTTATTGTGCGGTACAAAAGTTCAAATAAACAAGGAGATCATATATCAAAATTCTTTGAAGGGGAAATAGCAGTTTCGGTTAATATCCAAGACAATAAAGTTGAAATTCTGCCTATAAGAAAGGTGCCAGGCACAAAACGGTGACAGGTAGGGGTGATAAGAGATGAAGTC
>CAYHQN010000316.1:0-1872 GCA_964358545.1 uncultured Tangfeifania sp.
TTTGATCATATCTGTTTTAATGGTTTAGTTTAAGAATTGAATGCCACGAAAATACCAAAATTAAACAATCAAAAGAAATGACTATTGGCAGGGGTGTACGACAAAATTCCCAAATGGATAATTTCAGTTTTTCAGTTATCAAATGTTTTTTTGAAATCCTGAAGGGATTTAATGTCAATAGCCCCGGATGGAATCCCATAGCCGTCAGGCTATGTTTTGTAATAAGTTTGATTACAGGTCATTAATGATGATTGAGCTAAATGCTTTGTAGGTTATAAAAAGAAGGGGGTATCCTTTCTGAGTTTACAGGTTCATTTTCGGTCATGTTGCGTGAGGTTTTTTCGGAAGAGGAACTTCAAAAGAAAGCATCGGCCTGTGGGTTTTATAAGCGTAAGTGTGATTTCACGCCAGCTATGTTCTTTGATATATTGCTTTATTGTGCCTCCCAGACGGAAGCGTACAGTTTGTCACAGGTATCGACGAAGGTAAAGACCCAGCATAGGGTTAAAATTACAAAACAGTCTATTGATGGCCGTTTCACGGAAGGAGCAGTTGCCTTTGTCAAGGAAATTCTGAAAGAATTATTGGAAAGGCAGTTGAGTAAAGTCTTTTGTTCCGATTTTTTATCACAGTTCAACCATGTCCGTATAAAAGATTCGACTCGGTTTACCGTTCCCGATAAGCTCAGGGAACATTTTAAAGGTAGTGGCGGAAATAAGGGGGCATCACAAGCAGGTGTCTCTATTCAGTATGAATACGATGCACGCAGCGGCAAAATACTTGACCTGAACGTAACGGCTGGGACACGGAACGATGCCACAGATGCCAGTGAAACAAAGACGAAAATCAACAAAGGCGATTTGGCCATCCGCGACCTTGGTTATTACAATCTTTCGGTGCTGACAGGCTTTGTAGATCAAGGGGCATCATTTATCAGTCGGCTGAATACTTCGACCCATGTTTTCTATCCAGACACGAAAGAGCAAATAGGGTTTAAACAGTTGTATGACCAGATGTGCCAGAAAAAGCTGACCCGGTGTGACAAACAAGTTTTGGTAGGGAAAGGAAAACTCGAGCCACTGCGGCTGATCGTTGACATTGTCCCCGACCATGTTTATGAGGAACGGATAAGAAAAATAAACAAGGAAAACAAGGAAAAAGGATGGACAACTTCTGATGAATATAAGGCACGTTGTCGGTTTAACCTGTTTATCACCAACGTTCCAAACGAGGATCTTACCAGTGAAGAGGCTTTGCTGATTTACCGGCTACGCTGGCAGGTTGAGTTGATGTTTAAAAACTGGAAGTCGGTATGTAAGATCAACAAAATACAACCGATGAAATACGAACGCTTTGCATGTTTGCTATTTGCAAAGTTGATTCTGATCATGCTGAACATGCAGATCATATGCAACCTTCAAGTGTATTACTTTAAGAAACGACGGCTGATTTTGAGTGAGAATAAGTGTTTTAAAACGCTCCGCGAATCATTCAGCATTCTGAGGGGAATATGGAAAGAGAGAAGGAAGAGGTCAGAGAAAAAATTGAAGGAATTGGCGGACCAGTTCTCGTCAAATCACTGGAAAGAAAAACGAAAGAACAAGATAAATTTTATTGAAATAATAGAGTTATTTATTTGTAAATCAAAATATTATGCGTACATTGAAGACATCAAAAAGGGGACAAAGCCCGAACTCGTCCCCTAATTATTATTAACTAAAAAAGTTATTTGAAATGGTGAAAATTACAAAATCAAGCCCCGTTTCCCAAAGAAATGGGGTAAAAAAAGAAATGTATAGCGCAAATAGTTATTTAACAGCATGTTATATACTATAAACCTGACGGCTATGGGATGGAATCCGGGGTAAAATA
>CAYHQN010000317.1:0-1867 GCA_964358545.1 uncultured Tangfeifania sp.
ACTACTCAAATCATAATGAAGATATGACTCGCTCATCAACATCAAGTTGAAAAAGGTTGGTGAAGATGGCAATAATTCGATGCCATGTTTTTCAATGAAGGCACAAATGGCATCCGGTGAACGGTCTTTGGTTGCCAATACAACACCTGCATTGGAAAGTGTATGGAACATCGTATTCAAACCACCCCAATGATCGAACATTAAAAAATTTACAGTTTTTAATGCTCTCCTTGGAGTTTTGAATTTTTCAAGAAGTTTAGGGAAATTATGAACCGCTCCTTTTGGAATACCAGATGTGCCCGATGTGAATAACACCAATCCTGCAACTTTCTTAGAGCGTAGGACGGTATAAAAAGAATGGTTTGCCTTAACACCAAAATCCTTGAAGGTGGATACATCAGATTCATCAATAAAAATTGCTTTTTCAGCTTGGGAGATACAATATTTCTCAGAATAGTCAAGTTTAGAACTGTTATTGAGGGGAATAATTATGTTCTCGTTCTCAATCAGTGAAAGCAATACTGCCACACACTCTGGCGAGAAGTCCCCAACAAGTGCCACCAACTCGCCTGGTTGGATCATGAGCTGAACGAGTTTTTTTCTCCAATAGGATATCCTATTCAGCAACCATTCATAACTGAACGACTGATCCTTCCAGATGATTGCAGTCGTGTTTCTATTTTTCTCAAATATGTTAATCAGAAAATCTATATGCATAAAATAATTGAATGTTAGTATCTCATAATTATGGTACCCCATGATAAACCTACACCAAAACCCGAAAGAAGGATCAGGTCGCCATTTTTCAATTTTCCTTCATTTTCTGCATCTTTCAATGCCACGGGAATAGATGAGGAGACTAAATTGCCGTTATTTTCAAGATTCATAAACACTTTTTTAGAATCGATTTTAACAGCATTTATCAATGACTCAATAGTCATTTTACTTGCTTGATGAAAAATGAACAAGTCAATATCTTTGACCGAGAAGCCATTTCTACTGAGGATTTCATTGATTTGTTTCGGGACCGTGGAAGCGATAAATTTCCAAACTCCGAACCCATTCATATGAATGTTCTCAGCCGAATGAGTATTTCCAATAGTATCAACTTTTGCAACAGATGTTTCTTCTGATCTTGGGATGCGGCAACCTCCGGATGGGATGTAGAATGAGTCAAAGTCTTTTCCCGAACTTGCAAGCATTACATCAATTACTCCTCCTGAATCAGTTTTCGAAATAAGAGAAACCGCTGCACCATCTCCGAATAATATTCTGGCTGATCGATCTTTAGGGTGGATATAACGTGAATATGTATCAGCAGTAACAAACAAAATATTAGTTGCAAGAGATGTCGCCACAAAGCCTCTTGCGATTGAAAGTCCATAGATAAAGCCTGAACATGCCAGATTGAAATCAAAAGCAAAGACGGTTTGTCTAAGATTCAAATACTTATGAAGTAAGAAAGCATTCGAGGGCATAAGGTAGTCCGGACTTTGAGTACAGAATATAATTCCATCAATTGATCCTTTTAAAGCCTCATCGTTCTTAAATAATTTATCACAAGCGATACAAGAAAGGTCAAAAGCTGTTTCATTGTCAGCTGCAATATGACGACTGTATACTCCCGTTTTTTCCGAAAGTTTCTCCATGTCCCATTCAGGATTCTCTTTCTGGAGATCAGCGTTTGTGACAATTTTCTCCGGCAAATGATAACTGATTCGCGAAATTTTAATATTCATCAACTATTGATAATGTTTATCAACTCGGTTTTGTAATTTTTCTAAGTAATAAGAATGGTATTTTAATTATAACCTAGTGTCATGTCAATATAATTATGAAACGTAATGTTTAGAAAATTTCTTGTCCG
>CAYHQN010000318.1:0-1867 GCA_964358545.1 uncultured Tangfeifania sp.
GTATCTGGAAGGCAAACGGAGAAGGGAGGTCGGACGATGTTTGGTGAATTTATAAAGGAAAGAAGAATTTCCAGAGACATCAGTCTAAGAAAGTTTTGCCAATTGCTTGAGATGGATGCGAGCAATTGGAGCAAGGTGGAGCGGGGAATGCTTTCGCCGCCACAGGATGAAGAAAAACTGAGACGAATATCAGAAATACTGGGCATTTCAGAAGGATCTGATGAATGGCAGGAAATGAAAGATTTTTCACGCCTGGGAGCGCAGATGCTGCCCGATGACATTGCTATGGATAAAAGGATTGTAAATTCGCTGCCCTTATTTTTTCGGACTGTAAGGAGTGACAAACCTACGGCGGAGGAACTGGATAAACTTATAGAGTTAATCAAAAAGGAGGCATAGCTGTTGAATCAGATCGAGTTCAAGTGCAAGTGGCTCAAGCCGGACGAAATATGGGACAGTGCAGAAGATATCCGGACAAAATATTGTCCGGCAGGGAAATTGCCTATTGATGTTGAACGCATCGTTGAATTCGATCTGGGACTTGAAATTGAACCAATGCATGATCTCTTGCGGGAAACTGATATGGACGCTTATTTGAGATCTGACTTGACGGGCATGATCGTTGATTATGATCGATATATGGAAGCAAGATTTGCCAACCGTATGAGATTCTCATTTGCCCACGAACTCGGTCATTTTTATCTTCATAAAAGCTTGTACGCCTCGATCAGTTTCCATTCCACTGAAGAATGGCAGGAAATTCTCCAAAGCCTGCCGGAGTCAGAGTATAAAGATTTTGAATATCATGCAAATGAATTTGCCGGGAGGCTGCTCGTACCCCGCAACGAACTTTTTTTCGAACTGGAAATTTCTCTGAAAATCATCAAACAGAATAATTTATTAGATTATTTGAAGGTTGATCCTGAGAGCGTTCTCTCTCGCATAAGTCCACAACTGGCAAGGCCATTCGGTGTTTCTACCGATGTCATCGAAACAAGGGTGAAACGCGAAAAGTTATGGCCGCCGAATCTTTAGGTGGATTCGCGATTACAATTACTTCTTGTCTCGCTTGGTAAAAGACAATCATCAGGGAAAGCCTATAGCGTAATTGTTGTATTGATTATTTTCAAAAACTAACGAAAAGTGTTAGTTTGCGATAACGATACATACAGCAGGCGACGGTATGCTTGCCGATTTTATGAGACGCTGCCGCCCCCCGAATGCAATCCTGGATCAGGATCGCACGGAGCTCGCCTTCGCTCAGAATTTTTTCGGCAGGTGTCGCCTTAGGTCTTTGTGTGCCCATGGCGATAGCCGTGTTATTCAAGAATTCTTGAATAACGATCAATGGCTGTTTATTCCCTATTTCGTATTCTCACCAGAAAGCGGCTTTTCAGCAAACGTTGAAAATCTTAAAAACAGTGTGCTGCGTAAATATGGGTGTTATCTTGTTATCGCCGCTTTGATTCCAAGCCAGCCGCCCCGCGCCCGAAGGCTGCCATTGCCACCGGTACTATAGAGCCAGCCATCTGATTCCCGTCCTGGGAAATCCAGTCCATCTCATTTTTTATTATTGCCTTTAGATTTTCTGATTACAGGGTTAAGCCGTGACCATCAACGATAGCGAATGTGGTGGTTATGGAAAAGATACCGTGTTGTCACTGTGGGAGCTATTTCACTCCCGATCCGCGTCAGAAGAATCCGCGTTACTGTAGTGAGAAGACATGCCAGCGGGCCAGGAAGGCTGCCTGGCAGCGAGAGAAGATGGTGAGCGATCCGGCTTACCGGGCCAATCAGAAGCAGAGCCAGGCAGATTGGCAAAGCAGGAACGCCGATTACTGGAAGCGTTACCGGGCGGCGCATCCTG
>CAYHQN010000319.1:0-1863 GCA_964358545.1 uncultured Tangfeifania sp.
AAAAAAAATCTTTGGGAAAAATTTGTTTTACAACATAGAAGCTTGTCGAAGGGTTGAATGGCATAATGGTTTAGTATTAAGAGATTTAACCAAAATAATTCAAAATGAAATTGTCAATATTGATCATCCTGTCTGTTCTTTCGATAATCTGCCTGATTGTACTGATAGTAGCATTGACAGATATTTACCCGGTGCAACAGTTGAGCGACAATCGGTTTGTTGTTGTAATAGTATTTTTGAGTATTGGTGGATTTACCAGACAGGCATTTAAGAAATACAGAGAGCAAACTCGCAATTGAGAGAATAAATTCACTGATTATAATATCTTTACTTTGTGTCCCTTTGTGCAATCCTTTGTGCCTTTTGTGGTAAAGAAACAGTCGCAAACTCGCACAAAACCAGTGGGTCACATAAAATTGGATAGAAATCAAATAATTCGCAAAATATGTTTACCAAAGAAACCTACATCCAACGCAGGGCAACGCTTCGCAGCAAAATCGGCTCCGGCCTGATCCTGATTCCCGGTAACCAGGAGTCGCCCATGAATTATACCGACAACACTTACCATTTCAGGCAGGACAGCACCTTCCTCTATTTTTTTGGTTTTGACCTGCCGGGAATGTTCGGGGTGATCGATGTCGATAACAACCACGACCTGCTCTATGCCAATGATGTTGATATTGAAGACATCATCTGGATGGGCACTCAAAAATCTGTAGCCGAACAGGCATTTACAGTAGGGGTGGATGTTACTGCACCCTTGGAGAAGCTCAGCCAAACAGTTGAGCGCGCCATCCAGGGTGGCCGGAGAGTACATTTTCTGCCTCCCTATCGTGCAGAAAACATGATTCAACTGAGTAGCCTGCTTGGTATAAAAACCTGCAAATTAAAACAATATGCCTCCCTGGCTTTGATCCAGGCCATCGTATCAATGCGTTCCATAAAGGATGCTGCCGAGATTGACGAAATCGAACTGGCTTGTGCTACCGGATACGAGATGCATGTAACAGCCATGAAGATGGCACAACCTGGCGCCATGGAGCAGCAGATCGCCGGAGCGCTGGAAGGGATAGCCCTTTCCAAAGGTACAGGTACCTCGTTCCCCATTATTCTTACCCAGAACGGCGAGACACTCCACAACCACAACCACTCCTTTCCTTTGGAGGCAGGCAGGTTGATGATCGTTGATGCCGGAGCGGAATCCAATGGCCATTATGCCTCCGATTTTACCCGCACCATCCCGGTAGGAGGGAAGTTTAGCCAAAAGCAAAAAGATATTTACAACATCGTGCTCGCCGCCAACAACAAAGGGTTTTCGCTCACAAAGCCAGGTGTGACCTACCAGTCTGTGCACCTGCAAACGGCCAGGGTGATCGCCGCCGGACTGAAAGAACTGGGCCTGATGAAAGGGGATGTGGATGAGGCTGTGGCCAATGGTGCTCATGCCCTCTTCTTCCCGCACGGGCTGGGCCACATGATGGGCCTCGATGTGCACGATATGGAAGATTATGGCCAGATTCATGTTGGCTACGACAACGAAATCCGTCCGATCGACCAGTTCGGAACTGCCTACCTCCGTCTGGGACGCAGGCTTGAACCCGGATTTGTGATCACCAACGAACCCGGTATCTATTTTATTCCCGCCCTGATCGAAAAATGGGAGAAGGAGGGCATCAACAAGGGGTTTATCAACTTCGACAAAGCAAAATCCTACCTGGGCTTCGGAGGTATCCGCCTCGAGGATGATGTTCTCGTTACCGAGACTGGCGCCAGGTTGCTGGGCAAGCGGATCCCGATCAACCCGGAAGAGGTGGAGGCAGTGGTTGCAGGAGGGAAAATCTGAAGAAAGAGGGGGCGACTTGG
>CAYHQN010000320.1:0-1853 GCA_964358545.1 uncultured Tangfeifania sp.
ATAGTGCAACTAAGAAAACTGCCCCATTTGTGATATTTTCAGGATCGAGTGTTATTGGTTTGCCTGATTGACCAGATCTGGTCTTCGATGCTGATGGCTCAACTCAAAATTTGGAGGTTAAAATTGAGTTTCCCTTCCAAATTTCAAATTTTTAGGCATACCTTCTCTTATCCTTCCTGATATTTATGTTTGTTATAAATTGGTTATGGACTTTTTTAAGCTGCCGCCCTGACTAGCTTCGAGGCTGCTTCAAGTGCATCTCGCTCCAACTTCAGGATTTGTCTTCCAATTTTCTTGAGGTTGTAGGCACTCACTCCCAATCCGATGTACTTTTTAAAATGTGGGTAACCCCGGTCGGGACAGCGATCCAGCCCACGGTGTTCCAATTCATTGATGTTTGATTCGATCGCGCTGTGCTTGTTTTTTAGCTTTTTAAATGACCTGCTGTGTTCTTCATCTTCTTCGTTTTTGTTGCGCTTCCCAAGTTTGGGGATGACAACCTGGGCAACTTCCAACTGCAGGATTTCCTTGTTTTCTTTTAACCAGAAGCCTTTGTCAAAGCTCCACGATGCAACTTTGTACTTTGATAAAATCCTGTCGGCCAATTCACAAACAATGTCCCGATCTTGCTGTTGGTCCATTATTTGGTAATCCACGATCAGCCCCCACTGGTCGGTGGTGATGGCCAGTTTTTTGCCCAGTTCAACACTTGGGTTCATCTTCCCTTTGGTTATCCACTCGGTGTAGGTTTCAAATACCGAAAACATCTTTTCCTGGTGCGGAATGGTTTCGCCTTTCAATATTCGCCTGTCAACCAGGTCGATATGCTTTTCGAGAAGTTTCATGAAGTGTTCTAAAGTAATGATTAAAGCTAAATCGCCCATGTCAGTTATCGGAAATTTAGGTTTTTCTTCGTTTAGTTTTCTGAGCAGTAACCTTGCTTTATTGAGATATTTTTCGGCACAGGAAACTACTTTTCCTTTCTTATTCTTACCTCCTGAACGATTAGCCTGACCCAGGTTGCGCATCAAACTTTTCATTTCAGTACGCCAATTGCCAATTTTACGCCAACCTTCAATGTTCTTGTGCTTATTCAGTAACCTTGAAACGGTGCCAATACATTTACGTGTACAATCCCATAACAGATTGTAGTCGGTCGGAAAATGAACATTGCTTTCTACCACAAAACTATCTGACTTTAAGCGCAATGCTGTATTTTCTTTTTTTTTAAACACCTCTCCATGCCCGAAATCCAGGATTACCTGGTTTAACTCCGACACCATCTCATCGCTGAGCAGGGTTACATTGTCATAAATATTCTGGTACTCATACTCAATACGTTCATAACCAAAGCCTTTTTCCACACCCATCAAACATCTCATATTGTGGTGATTGTTGGCCTGATCGTGGAGTACATCATAACTTAAATTTAAGCACAACCGAACCTGAGCCAAAACAAAAATACTCCATAAATCCATTCCTGTCCTTCCTGTATTTTTCTTCCCCGAATTGATGTGGTTTTCTAAAATACCGAATATCTTCTGGTTGTATTCCTTGTTGCAATAGATGGCCTTCAGGGCTACTAAAAGTTCGTCTAAAGCATTCTTGCTTTTGGGATTAATATAGGTCGCTTCGATAGGCAATTGCCCTAAACCCAATTGTTGTTCGAATCTTTTTCTCATGGTTGAATCTTTTTTGGTCAGATGGTCAAAATATGACAACCTGAATTAATAATACCCTGAATATCTGTATTTTAATCAAGTAATCAAAACAAATACCATAAAAGATTCAAAATAGTTATTAACAGCAATTAGTTGATATTCAAATAATAAATGGTTTTCTTAGAGAAACTA
>CAYHQN010000321.1:0-1827 GCA_964358545.1 uncultured Tangfeifania sp.
CGGAGGTGGTGGGGGTGGAGTTCCTAACGCAGTGACAACCACCTGATCAATGCCGACCTTTGCAACTTCCATAACAATTTTCATCGGTTGATTGCTTACTTTCTGGACTACTGTCTTGAATCCGACAAAGGAGAAGACCAGTTCACCATCAGCAGGTATTCCTTTTAGCAAGAAATTTCCATCCTGATCGGTGATTGTCCCCATGGTAGATCCTCTCAAAATAACGGAGGTTCCTGGCAGTGGCGTAGTTCCGTCTGCTTTAAGCACCTGGCCTTTCAGATTCATCGTTTTCCCATCGGGTGAAAGCGTGTTTTGATCGCTTCCATATTGATAATCCGGTACGGCAAAGGCATAGAAAATCATGGCCGCCAGTGGCAAAACCACCAACATTTTCAATTTTCTGAAAGGGGATTCTATTCTCTTTTTCATCATGTTAAATCTTTTTTTGTTTAGTGAATAGCTGAAGGAGTTGGTGAGACTGAAGACAGGGGCTCCCAACAACTGGTTTAAAAGTGCCGCCTGATAAATGACCGGATCGACCGTACGCTGCAAGGCTTGCTCATCCGCCAGATATTCGTGGTTCTGGCGGACCAGATGAACATAAATCCAGGCAAACGGATTGAACCATTGCACAATACACATCAATTCGACCAACAGCAGGTCCAACCAGTGGCGTTGCTGAATATGCTCGCGCTCGTGGTTCATGATCACTTCCATCTCGCTTGTCGCTGTTGAAGGATTGACAAAGACGTAAGAGAAAAATGAAAACGAGGAGGCATATTCTGAAGTACGGACCAGTTTGACAGACCCTTTCTGCTCATAGCCCGTTTCCTTCAATTTCCGGATGATCTTCCACGTCTGAAAGAACAGCCGAAGCAAAACCACAATGATGCCTGCCAGGTAGATCCAAAAGTAAAACGGAAGGGAGGTTTCTTCAGAAATAACCCCTCCCGGAATTAACCCATCCACCATAGCTGATCCTGTTTGAATGGAAGGAATGACTACTGTGTAATGAAAAGTATAAAAAGGAAAGAGCAGTGAAGCAGCTATTCCTGTCAGCAGGTAGAGCCTGTTGAGCCTGAAATAGCGTTCGTTGCGCAACACCAGCAGATAAACAAGTGCGAAACCGGTCAGCCATGCGGCTGATTTTAACAGAACCAGTCCAAGTGCTTCCATTTTATTCGGTTTTATTGCGTTTTACCAACTCCTTTTTAGTCTCTTCGAGCAGCAATTCAAGATCGCGGATCGACAGGTCGTTCTCTTTGGCAAAAAAGGAGGCCATGGCAGGGAAGGAGTTGTTGAAATAGTTGTTCATCAATCCAATCAGCTGCTTGCCTGAATACTCTTTCTTTTGCACCAGCGGATAATAGACAAACACTTTGCCATAATCCTTGTGCCCGACAAATCCCTTTTTTTCCAGAATCCTTACTACTGTAGATACGGTGTTGCGTGCAGGTTTTGGGTCATCAAACTTGTCTAAAATATCTTTGACGAGTCCTTCTCCCAGTCCCCACAAAATCTGCATCACCTGTTCTTCTGATCTTGTTAATTGCATGGTTGTTGTTTTTTGTTGTCAATCCTTCAATACAAATATACAACTATATTTATAGTCACACAATAGTTTTATGAATTTTTAACTATTTTTTTAGTCAATTGATGAAAAATATATACCATTCTATTAAATACTTTATGAAAGTCGAGTGCGGCAAATGAACAGATTGCTTCACACTTCGTTCCTCGTGTTTACAATGAAGGATCATTTTTTTGGAGGTGAGGGTTGAGAGAAGGAGGCGGGCGGCAATTCTGCTATTACCGAAAACTGATGAC
>CAYHQN010000322.1:0-1807 GCA_964358545.1 uncultured Tangfeifania sp.
GCTCAAAATGTTTTAAAAATGGCCAATAGCGAGCAGTTTGCGGCGATGGCCATGGAATCCGGCTCAGCAGCAGATGCAGGCTTTATTCAAAATGCAATGCAGCGTTATGGCAGAAGCCGCATCAATCCCAATGTACCCGATGTTAATACGGATTGGTTCAAGGAAATTCTTCGTCCGGCTGCCATTCAAAATCACAATTTCAGTGTTTCCGGTGGTAGCCAGCGTGCCTCTTATTCTCTTGGAACAAACTATTTCAGTCAGGAGGGTATCCTTAAAATGAAAAATAATTACGAACGTTTCAACCTCCGGTCAAAATTAGATTTCAAAGCAAACGATTGGCTCACAATGGGCGGGAATGTAATTTTCAGCAATGCCGTCAAATATGGTCAGGAGGCAGGTGCCTGGAACCAGGCCTATTTCGCAGTTCCAATCATGCCAATTTACGATGAAAACAACACAGCTGCCACTCCTGTCAACTACGCGAGTGCACAGGACTTGGGCTACAGGAGTGGGCAGAATCCTTTCCCCACATTGGAATTCAACAACAATCGGTTAAATATTAAGAAGTTACTGGCCAATTTTTATTTAAAAATTGATTTGATCCCACAAAAACTTTCTTTTAAATCAACTTACAATCAGGCATTTACTTCTCTCTACGAACGGAATGTGAACCTGCCCTATTACATCAGCAATGGTTTCCAGAGAGTGGATGCTACCCTAAAGAAAACCACGTCTGAATATTCTGATCAGATATGGGACAATGTACTGACTTTTACCAACAGCTACGGCAAACACAATCTGGTTGTGATGGGAGGAGCCTCTTACAGGGATGAATCCTTTAATAGTCTTGGAGCCCAGGGATTGAATTTTCCGATCGACCATGAGCAGTCGTGGTATATCAATCAATCCGCTACCAAGCCGGTATCAGGGATCACCGATGATGGAACCAGACAATATGGGATGTCCTATTTTGGCAGAATATCCTACAACTACAGCGACAAGTACCTGTTGTACGCCACAATGAGGGCGGATGGCAGTTCAAAGTATCAGCAAAAATGGGGATATTTTCCAACGATTGGTGCAGGATGGGTGATCTCTGAAGAGAAATTCCTAAAGGATTTTAAACCTGTCAATTTTTTAAAATTACGTGCAAGCTGGGGCCAGCTCGGGAATGACCATATTCAGGCCAGCGACGGGGCAATCGTTACAAATGTCGTCACTACTGCCGTCAATGGTGTGCTGGTATCAGGTACAACTACCTCAAGTACTTATTCATCCCTCAAATGGGAAGTAACGGAAGAGACCAATGTTGGTTTAACCTCCAGATTGTTAAACAACCGGCTGTCGGTCGATGCCGATTATTATATCCGAGACACAAAAAATGCGGCGATCAATGTCAACATCCCTGCTATCGGAGGCAGTGTGCTTAAAAATGTCGGGATCATTAGAAATAGCGGTTTTGAAATGGCGTTGAACTGGAGTGATAAGCTTTCCAACAAACTCAGATACCAGATAGGCGCCAATTTTTCAACGCTCAAAAACGAGGTTCGCGACCTGTACGGGCAACCCTATATTGATGGTGGCTCAGCTGAATTCCGTCAGCGTTCCATCATTGGTCAGCCCTTACTCGCATTCTATGGCCGTCAGGTAACCGGGGTTTACCAGAATCTGGCAGAAATAAACGCTGATCCCATTGCCGTTGCCAACAAACTGGTTCCCGGAGATTTTAAATACAAGGACCAGAACGGCGACAAAATCATCAATGACGATGACAGAGTCGTATTGGGTTCCTATTTTCCAACTCTGA
>CAYHQN010000323.1:0-1752 GCA_964358545.1 uncultured Tangfeifania sp.
ATGCTGTTTATTTGATCGACTTGACCCTGCCAACTTCGCCGGTAGTCAGCCTGACTTTGATACCATGGGGGTGAAACGAGCTATTTGTCAGGATATCCTGAACAACTCCTTCGGTAGTTTTGCCGGAACGCTGGTCTTGTTTCAATACGATTCCAACTTCTGATCCAACTTTTACTTCACTTCTGTTTTGACCTTGCATCGACTGATTGTTTTTTGCAAAATAGTAATTAATCAACGACAAAAAGTATGCTTGTTATCAGAAATTTGCGTTATTTTAATTGCGATATATCTTTGGTGTCAAACTGAGAGACTGTTTAAAATTTATTTTTTTGCCCATAGGGCATTAATATCAATAGAAAAAGCAACGAAGAAATATATTGTCCGTTAGGATATTAACAGATAAAAGATTAATTCCCTACGGGAAATCTGGTTTTAATGATATGCCCTTTCTATTGACATTTATCTCCTACGGAGAAAATTTTAACAGTCTCTGAAACTTTCTTATATGAAAAAAATATCATGCCTTTTACGGATTTTGGCCGTAAGCTTTCTCATTTGTGGTGTTCTGGGTGTTAAAGGTGCTTCTTCAAAAAGCAAAGAGAAACAATATTCCGCCGATATTATTATTTATGGTGGCACTTCGGCAGCCATTATCGCTGCCGTTGAGGCGGTTCATTCAGGCAAATCTGTTTTGGTTATTTCTCCGGACACCCATCTGGGAGGACTCTCTTCCGGCGGACTGGGTTTTACCGATACAGGGAATAAATCTGTGATTGGCGGACTATCCCGCGAGTTTTACCACCGGGTTTGGTTGCATTACAACGATTCAGCTACCTGGAAATGGGAGAAGCATTCGGAATTTGGCAACAAAGGTCAGGGAACGGTGGCCATGGACGGCGAAAACCGTACCATGTGGATCTTTGAACCACATGTTGCTGAAGCGGTTTTCGAAGAGCTCGTGAAGGAGAACAACATCAGGGTACTGAGAAATGAGTGGCTTGACAGGGAAAAGGGTGTGGAAAAGGTCGGTGGTGCTATTACCTCCATCAAAACCTTATCAGGAAAGCGCTTCTCCGGAAAAATGTTCATTGACGCAACTTATGAAGGTGATCTGATGGCGGCTGCAAGTGTTTCCTATATCGTTGGCAGAGAGGCTAATTCTGTTTACAATGAGACCTACAACGGCGTGCAGGCGGATATCAGGGAGCGGGGCCATTTTTTCAAAGATCCCATAGATCCCTACAGGATTCCCGGTAGGAAAGAGAGCGGTTTGCTTTATGGTATCTCGGCAGAGCCAATCTCGCTCAACGGTACCGGGGACAAAAAGGTTCAGGCATACTGTTTCCGGCTTTGCCTGAGCGATCATCCCGGCAACCGGACTCCCTTCCCAAAACCTAAAAACTACAATCCAGCCAATTATGAGCTGGTTGCCAGGGTGTTGGATACCGGCTGGATGGATTGGTTTGCCAAGTACGACAGAATCCCCAATAAAAAAACAGATACCAACAACCATGGACCATTCAGCAGCGATTTCATAGGCGGCAGCTATGATTATCCTGAGGCGTCCTATGCGAAGCGAAAAGAGATCGTTGCAGCACACGAAGCCTATCAAAAGGGGCTGTTCTATTTTTTGAGCAACGACAAGCGGGTTTCGGAGGAGGTGAGGGGTAAGATGGCGAAAT
Organism: uncultured Tangfeifania sp.; assembly: GCA_964358545.1. Classification (GTDB taxonomy): domain Bacteria; phylum Bacteroidota; class Bacteroidia; order Bacteroidales; family Prolixibacteraceae; genus CAINVV01. The sequence goes on from CAYHQN010000323.1 coordinate 1,683, forward strand.
GGGGATTGGCGGCAGATGAATTCAAAGACAACGGTAACTGGCCGGGGCAGCTTTATATCCGTGAGGCAAG
>CAYHQN010000324.1:0-1738 GCA_964358545.1 uncultured Tangfeifania sp.
TACGGCCGGCAAATAAAGCCGATGATTGGGAACGCAAAGCCCTGGAATCATTCGAAAGTGGTAAGCGTGAGATACTGGAACTTATTAAAAATGACACCGTATCTCAGTATCGCTATATGGCACCTTTGATGCTCGAAAAAAGCTGTTTGAAATGCCACGCTGTTCAAGGATACAAAGTTGGCGAAATCCGTGGTGGCATTAGTATTTCTTTTCCATCTAAAATTTATACAGAATCTAAAAACGGACAACTCTCCATTCTGTTTTTAGTCCATTTAATAATCCTTATCGTTGGACTTTGGGGCATTTACATGTTTTTTAAAATGTCAGATAATTTCTTCGCTATTATCGAACAGAAAAATCTTAAGTTAAAAACGGATTCACTATTGCTTAATCAATCCAATGAAGAACTTCAAAAACTAAACGCCGAAAAGGACAAATTTTTCTCCATCATCGCCCACGACCTTCGGAGTCCATTCAATGGTTTCCTGGGACTATCACAAATAATGGCAGAAGAATTGCCCAGCTTGACAAGGGACGAGATCCGGGATCTTGCCGTGAGCATGCAAAACTCAGCCACTAATCTATTCCGTTTGCTCGAAAACCTTCTGGAATGGGCAAGAATACAACAGGGATTAATTCCTTTCAATCCGAAGGTAGTGGAATTGCTTCCAATTATAAACGAAAGTATAGCCTTGGTGCTGGAATCCGCCAAAAGCAAGGGAATTGAAATAGCTTACGATATTCCGGATGATTTAGCGGTTTTTGCTGACAGTAATATACTTCAAACCGTAATCCGGAACCTCGTTTCGAATGCCGTGAAATTTACACCCAAAGGAGGAAAAATAAGTGTTTCGGCTAAAGCCACCAGTGATAAAGGCGTTCAAATTTCCATTAAGGACACGGGTATAGGAATGAGTCCTAAAATGGTTGATAATTTATTCCGGCTTGATGTTCAGACAAATAGAAAAGGAACTGAAGGCGAACACAGCACAGGATTGGGATTGCTGCTTTGCAAAGAGTTTGTGGAAAAACATGGAGGAAAATTGTGGGTAGAAAGCGAAGAAGGCAAAGGAAGTACGTTTGCTTTTAGTTTGCCGATAAATAAATAAAAAAGTGGGAGGCCTGCAGGTAATGAACCTTTTTGTTAACTAAGCTTCAGGTCGGCATCATCACGCAGGCGGCTAACTAATTGCATGTCCATTGAAAGTACCTTATCAACATCAATGGCAGCAATCCCGCTAATCTCAAGACCCCATTTGGATGAGTGGGCACAACCTGACCAATATCGGCCAAGACCAGGAGTATGCTTTCCTGATTTGCTGATATAGCTAGGATCGAAAGCAATTGCAAAACGACCGCTACCATATGAAAAGGCCAATTCTGTATTTAATTCCATGAAGTCAAAAGGTTTTTCAAACTGTTGCCTGTATCTTTGTTCAGAAAATTGTCCATATCTTTCGAGCTGGTAATAGTTGATTCGGCCTTTGATACTAAGGGAAAGTACAAAGATCCCGGTCATATGATCCTTTCGCCACTTGTTGATATTCTTGTTTTTGTCTAACACGCTATATATTAACTCTTAACGGAGTATTGATTAAGAAAGGCGAACTATTATCAGTTATCAGAAAACATATTGAGCTATAAAAACCTGAAATGAGCATCTTCTGTTTTCTACAATGACAGAGGGTGTACGACAAAATTCCCTTTTTTGATAAATTAGGCAACATTTTGGTAATGT
>CAYHQN010000325.1:0-1730 GCA_964358545.1 uncultured Tangfeifania sp.
TTGATCCGGATCAGGTAAAGAATATAGGATTACGCTTATTATCAAATATTGACAACATTGATAAAGCGCTTGAACTCTTTGAAAGCCTGTCTGATTTGGCAAAAGATGCAATGCCGATTGTTAATGAGGTTATTATTGACTCAACCAGGAAAATGAATGAGTTGGACAAAAAAGGCTACTTCAGCTTCTTTAAGGAAGTAGGATTAATCTTTGATAACATTATTACTCATTTTTCAAGGGAAGAGATACATCTTCTTGCCGAAAATGTGGTGACGATTTTAGAAACGGTTAAAACACTGACCCAGCCGGAGATGATGAATGCAGTGAACAATGCCATTAAGGTGTTTGGAAGTATAAATACAACTGATGTCCCGGAGTATTCTGTTTGGAAGTTGATACGTGAAATAAATCAGCCGGAAATGAAAAAAACCATTGGATTTATGGTCACTTACATGAAAAGTTTATCAGGAAATAATTTGTCTAATAATAAATAAATAATGTCATGGCAGAAAAAACTTATGCAGGAAAAACAGTAGAAGTTAACGAAGAAGGATATTTGTTAAACGTAGCGGATTGGTCTAAAGAAATTGCCCTCGAAATGGCCAAAGAAAATAGTATTGAACTAACCGACAAACATTTCGAAGTAATAGAATTTCTGCGCAAAGAACAAGCTGCAGGGGCATCATTAACTATAAGAAAGGTAGGAAATTCAGGGATTGTCGATATTAAAGGATTGTACCAGTTATTCCCCGGCGGCCCGCTGAAATTCTCATCAAAATATGCAGGAATACCCAAACCGGCAAGTTGTATTTAACCTAAAATTATTACAAAATGACTGAAAAAAAATCGGAAACACCTTTAAAAAAGGTGATGATTATTTGTGCAAAAGGCACCATTGAAGATGTGTATGCAGCTTTAATTATGGCCAATGGTGCAGTAATGGAAGGACTTGAAGCAAAAATGTTCTTTACATTCTTCGGACTTGATGCAATTACGAAAAAACGTATGAATAAATTGCATACCTCAACTGTTGGAAATCCTGCAATGCGTATGCCGGGCGGACTACCGTTTCCAACCCTTTTGGGCGCTATTCCCGGAGTTGAAGCAGGCGTTTCGGCCATGATGAAAAAACAAATGGACGAACTGGAAATCCCTCCGGTGGATGAATTTCTGGATATGATTACGGCTGGCGGGGGTGAAATATATGCCTGCAAATTGGCTGCCGATATGTTCAAATTAACTATGGATGACTTAAGCGAGCATACAAAAGCAATTATTACCGTTGGTGATTTATACGCTATGTCGGGAGGTGAAGGCACTCAAATTATTTTTGTATAATATTGACTATTTGAAACTTTGAAAGGAATTGTCTTTACTAGACAACCCCTTAAAAATAATTTGGGGAAGTTGATCCGAAATGTTAAATTCATTTATATTATTTGGAATTAATATAATTTAGAAATAACAGCTGGTGCAGATTTGCAATCTGCACCATACCGCTAATCCCTTTACTTCCGCAATGTTTTACTTGAGAAATTAGCCAAACTCAAGGGTGCAGATTTGCAATCTGCACCCCCCTAATTACGGATCTGAGATCCGTTTCAATACTTACACCGTCCCTACAAGCTTATAATGCAACTGCCGTAACTGGCTAACGAGCTCATAGAGATTACAGAGTCAAGTAGGCAAAGGCATTTCAGCCTAAGCCTCTCACAGAACCGTACGTGAAC
>CAYHQN010000326.1:0-1704 GCA_964358545.1 uncultured Tangfeifania sp.
CGTTCCCAAGCGGAGCTTGGGAACGAGGCGCGACGTTTGGTTTTTCTATTGGGTTGTGGGCAAAACCCGCTTTGGAGAATCTAAACACCGCAAAAGCTCCGTAGGAGCGACCTGTGGTTGTTAGAATTATAGTAGTGGGAATTTTATAGGTCAATTTTCCTTGACTTATGCGGTACTGTTTGTCAAAGTAGAGAAAACTGGTTAATCATATAGTTAGACCTTTTTGGGACCGCTTGTGCCACCGCCAAACAAAGAGAGATTGGTGCCTATCACTCCGCCCCACTATGAAACGCTGGCCAATTGGTGGAATACGTGGCCTCAAGGTCGTCCCGAACTACTGGATTTTTGGGCACAGGGAAACTTTACTCGTCGGCTTCTCGACCGGAAGGTAAATCGGCGTTCCGGCTGTGTAGTGCGGGTTCAATACCTTGATGAAATGGAACTGGCATTAAAGCGCCTTGTACTGCTTGGAATTGAGGTTGATTTCGCATGGGCCGGCACTATCAGTCCCCCAGAGCTTGTGATGGCTCCACAACACATTGGCTATGAAGATTCTGGAGGGTGGGGCTACTCAACCGCTAGCGGAGATGAAATTGATGACGGATGCGGAAAATGGGAGTGGTGTCCTACGATAGGCTATGCAACTCTACTGCCAGACACCGTAACGGACTGGATGGCAACTGAAGCAGTCGAATTCTTCAAATCGGGTCAAATGATGGTTTGTCCAATGGAGAACATCGGCCTACGTGAGAACCCCACACAGGAGTCCGATGATCATTTTGGATCCCTAGGCAATTGCATTTCCATTTCACGAACCGCATCCCTCGCAAAGGTTTTGTTTGAGCTCGATCTACCCGTGCCTGAGGGACTATCCTTGCGCGATAAAGCCACTAAGTGCCCTTGAATTTAACATGAGAAAAAAGGCTTATGCAATAATGCACATTACAGGAAAAAGATATGGCTTTGAGAATTTATCTCGATAATTGCTGTTTTAATCGTCCATTCGATGACCAATCCCAAATACGTGTCAGACTTGAATCTGAAGCCAAATTGAAAATCCAAGACGATATTGTGGAAGAAAAGTTTGAACTGGTGTGGTCGTATATCCTTGAGGCTGAAAATAAGGCAAATCCTTTTGAGGAGAGGACAAATGCAATCGCTGATTGGAAGAAACAGGCTATTGTAAAGATTAAAGAAAACAAGTTGATTTTAGACAAGGCGAAGTATCTGAAGGAAATCGGACTACGCAGTAAGGATGCTATACACATATCCTGCTCTATATCTGCCGGATGCCACTATTTTTTGACAACTGATGATAAAATTTTAAGTAAAAGAAGTTTAATAGAAGTAGTTACCGTCATTGACCCAATTGGATTTATCAAAGAGGTTTACTTGTGATAACTGATACGGAAGTTAGAATAAAGGGGGTTCAAGCTCTTACAAATTCCCTTGGAAGTGTAGGCGCCGAGAGGTTTATTGCTCTTATTCAGCGTGAACCTTTCGATTATACAAAATGGCAAAGAACATTGTGGGGAGATCAAAGTATTGAAGAAATCAGCAGCGCTGCAATGAAGACTTATGAAGATGCTGCCGATTGACGTTGTGCTTCACTTCCGCTCAACCCAACCTGCTCTGCCGGGATTTGGTAATTAACATGACAGCATGATAAATTTCAAGTACGGCTCCGTGAGATGAAGGCCGTCT
>CAYHQN010000327.1:0-1688 GCA_964358545.1 uncultured Tangfeifania sp.
GTCAGGCTGACTACCGGCGAAGTTGGCAGGGTCAAGTCGATCAAATAAACAGCATTCCATTGATGAAAACAGTCTCACTGAAGGAGATCAAAACAGAACTGAGTAGGGTGCACCCTATCAGATTACTGGAACTTTGCCTTCAGATAGCCAAGTATAAAAAAGAGAACAAGGAACTCCTCACCTATCTGCTCTTTGATTCATACGACGAAAAAGCTTACATCGAAGCCGTCAAAACCCAAATGGACGAGCTGTTTACAGAGGTCAAAAGGAGCAATGTCTATCTTGCAAAGAAATCCATCCGGAAAATTCTCCAGGTAACAAATAAACAGATCAAATTTTCTGGATCGAAGCAAACAGAAGTGGAATTACTGATCCATTTCTGCAAAAAACTAAGAAAATCAGGTATTGGCATGCCTGTAAACAGCGCCCTTGGAAATCTCTACTGGCGACAGGTCCAAAAAATAAAAAAAACACTGGCAACCCTTCACGAAGATTTGCAGTTTGATTATGAGGAAGATTTGAAGTTTCTTTGATCGTAGGGAATTTTATTCCCCCATATTCCATCGGCGAAAGTACAATCCCTGGCGTACTATTGGCAGGGTTTTGAATTCAATCGCTTTCATTTCCTCTTCACACAACGGTGAAAATTCGGAAGCAATCTTCACATCCTCTTCTATCTGTGCCACTGTATCAATGCCAATAATGGTTGTACTGACCGGCAGGCTCATGTTGTAGGTCAATGCTTCTTTAATGGTAATTGTCCCTCGTTTTGTAGTTGCGGATCGTTCAGGCTGTTCAGCAAGAGGAGGCGGGGTCCAGGTGGAAAGCATCCGGCCACGGGTTACCACCTTCATCCCTACGATTGCAATACCTTTTTTCTGGGCTTCCGGGAGAAGGTAATGTATAAAACTAAGATAATGAACATCGGCAGCATTAACTGCCATTAAGATTTGATCAAAAGGATACCGTTTAATGGCATCCAGCAGAACAAGTGGCTCAAAATGCCCGGTGACACCAACATGCCTGACCATGCCCTCCGATTTTGCCTTCTCCATCGCTTTGATCGCGCCATCGCCCGCAAAAATCTTCTCCAGCTGATCTTGCCGCTGAACATTGTGCAACTGCCATGTATCGAGATGATCGGTTTGCAGGTTCTTCAGACTCTCTTCGAGCAGCCGCATCGAACCATCATAGGTAACGTCGTGCGTCTTCGAGGAGAGCCAAACCTCACCGCGTCGACTTTTCATGACCCTGCCAATATTGATCTGACTCTGGCCTTTCCCGTAGGAAGCAGCGGTATCTATATAATTTACTCCCAGGTCGATGGCGCGATTAATGATTTTTTCAGATGCATCTTCTGTTCCCGGCATTTCAAGCGTGGCCTGTCCTCCCAGGCATAAAATACCTACTTTGTAACCGGTCTTTCCAAAAGACCTGGTGGGCATTGCCCCATAAGTCCTTTCATTAAAAGGATGTTCATTTTTATTTTTCAATAGAACTGCTTTTGCTTCTGTTTCACCTGCAAATGCGTTTCCAACAGTTACGGAAGCAACAGTGGCCAAACTTGCTCCCAGGAAATTTCTGCGGTTGATATTTTTCATGTCCATGATGAAATATTTTAAAGATTTTCTTTTTAATTCTACTTTACTAAAATGATTTTTACTTATAATATCTATCTATATCAGCCT
>CAYHQN010000328.1:0-1662 GCA_964358545.1 uncultured Tangfeifania sp.
TTAACGACCCTGAATCTTTAGTTTCTCTTTTGCAAAAGAAGCAAAAAACCTTCCGTTTAAAAGATGTCAAAAACAAACCGAATATTATTTATTTGAATGGCTATGATGACCCAAAGGAGACCTGTGTTCTCTGTCATCCGTAAGAGAGAAACACCGTGAGAAATAAAAAGAAATTTTGTGAATTGGCAGGAGACTTATGCAAGAACACCGTCACAAGGCGCCAATTTATAGAAACTTCTGCCTTGCTTGGCAGTGCCTTTCTATTGAATCAAATTGGTCACGTTCAAGCATTATTTGCAAATGCAGACAACGGAAATTTGATATCTGCTGAAAAATTGGAATTATCAAAGGCAAACAATATTATCCATACTGTTTGTCTCCAATGTAATACTGGATGCGGTCTAAAGGTAAAACTATGGAATGGTGTAGCAGTAAAATTAGATGGAAATCCTTACAGTCCATGGACAATGGTCCCACCGATAGATTATAAAACTAACCTTGAGGATGCGGCGTCCATTGATGGGGCGCTTTGCCCCAAAGGACAAGCAGGAATTCAAACTGCCTACGACCCTTACAGAATCCGAAAAGTTCTAAAACGAGCTGGACCACGCGGATATAACAAATGGATTTCAATGCCTTTTGAGCAAGCTATTCGTGAGATTGTTGAAGGCGGAAAACTCTTTACTCACGTGAAAGGTGAAGAAAATCGGGTAGTAACTGGATTAAGCGAATTGTGGGCGCTTCGGGATCCAACAATTGCCAATGAAATGGCAAGCGCAATTGAAACTATCCGCAAGAAAAAAACTCCTGAAGAGAAAAAAGCGTCTGTTGAGGAATTCAAAAAGAAATTTTCCGCTGATTTAGATAAACTGATTGATCCAGACCATCCAGATTTTGGTCCGAAAAACAATCAGGTTTCATTTGTCTGGGGGAGATTAAAAGCAGGCCGAGCCGAGTTTATCAAACGCTTCATCGGCGAGTCATTCGGTTCGATAAATGCACATGGGCACACCACAGTCTGCCAGGGATCACTTTACTTTACGGGCAAAGCAATGAGTGACCAGTTCGTTGAAGGGAAGTTTACCGATGGACAGAAATTTTACTGGCAGGCGGATACTGCCAACGTTGAATTTCTTTTAGCAATTGGCTCATCTTATATTGAAGGTGGATACGGTCCGACTCATCATGCAAAAAAGATGATGAAAAATTTAGTCGATGGGAAATTAAAAATTGCCGTGGTCGATCCCAGATTTTCAAAAATTGCGTCAAAGGCATATAAATGGGTTCCCATTAAACCCGGAACAGAAGCAGCTTTTGCATTAGGAATGATCCGCTGGATTATTGACAATAAACGCTATGACCAGAAATTTTTGGAGTGCGCCAATAAAGTAGCCGCTAAAAATGCCAACGAGCAATCCTGGACCAATGCAACCTGGCTGGTCAAAGAAGACGGTACATTTCTGCGTGCTTCTGAGATTCAGGTAAAACTAAAAGAGAAAAGGCAGACAAAGGACGGAAAAGAGTGGGAGTTTGATGCGTTTGTCGTATTGAAAGAAGGAAAGCCCGTCTCCTTTGATCCCAACGATGGACACAATGCTGTAATTGGCGATTTATTTGTCAATACAACATGGGGAGATAAAAAAGTAAAATCTGTACTCCAAA
>CAYHQN010000329.1:0-1660 GCA_964358545.1 uncultured Tangfeifania sp.
TTACAGAAGCCATCCGTAAAAGTCCTGTCACATGAGCAATAGGTTCCACCCGTTACAATAATCATACCAGCCTCGTCTTCCCAGTCAGTAATTCCTGCATCATGCCCTGCTTCAGCATTTTGTATTTGTTCAATTTCTTTTCCAAGACTTCTATTTCGGCATCCATATCTGAAAGAATTTGGGAAACACGGGTTTGTTCTTCTTTTGATGGTAGTGAGAATTTTAAATTCTTTAATTGGCCCGCTGTTATCAGTGGCTGTCCTGAACCAAAAACAAGTCTATTGAGCTGATAATTAATTAGCTTAAAAAAAATAAAATCTATATCAATATTACTTTGTAACGAAACCATCAAAGTGTTATCCGAAACACAATACTTACCTGATACTTTATTAACAGTTCCAGCATTTGCACCAACTCTTGCAATTAAGATTTTATTTCCTTCGTAATCATAAACATTACGCCAACCGATTATTCCTGTTGAACCATAGATTGGGTATTTTCCTTCTTTCGATTGTGTATTTGATTTGCCTGATGCTACTGATAATGTAATCTCCCCCAACTTCTTCACTTCCCACTTCCCGCTAAACCCCGGCAGGCGTTTTTTGCCGGTGAGGAGTTGCTGCATAGCCCCCTGTTTGATATTTCGCTTTTTGGCAATGAGTTTTTCCAGACTGCTGATGATCGCATCGGCGCCGCTTAAGGCGGCGGCAATGGCGGTTTGTTCGGCTCTGGTGGTGGGAAGGGGAATATTATATTTTGCTATGGAAATTCCAGTTAACTGTGGAATACCGCTGCTTTCCTCAAATATTTTTACTCTATGATTTATATATTCTGTAAGATAACCCGTATCCACCTTTCTATCTGGAAATAATACAAGTAATCTACCAATTGCTCCATAACCACCATTTCTTTTAAATGCAGTTCCTAAGCCAACACCTCTTCCAACTATCGTTAAACTATCCCCTTGGTATTCTGAAATATTGTAGTAACCATAACGTCCGTCATTATCTACTGTGTTTGAATAAACAGGGTATTGATAAATATTATCCTGATATGAAGAAAAGTTAACTTCCTTTAGGTCTCTTCCGACAAAAATTCTTGTGATTTCCCCCAATTTCTTCACTTCCCAATCCTCCGGAATAACCCCCACCTCGGTCTGTTTGTAGCCTTTTGATATATTACCCATCGCCGATTCCCTCTTCATGTGTTCCTCCCAGTTCTGCTTCGATTTCCTCAATGCTCGGCAGGCTGGACTTCAGGTTATCGGGCAGGGAGCGGGTCAGTTCGTACTCGGATATGCCGATGGGTTTATGTACATCCCGCAAGGCATACTCGGCAAGGATTCTGTCTTTGGTCTGACACAAAATGAGCCCGATCGTCGGCTGGTCGGTCTGGTGTTTGAGATGGTCATCAACTGCGGAACAGTAAAAATTCATCTTGCCAGCATATTCCGGCTTAAAATCACCTTTTTTCAGTTCAATCACGATAAAGCAGCGCAGTTTGAGATGATAAAACAAAAGGTCAATATAAAAATCCTTATCGCTGATGGTCAGTTGATATTGTCTTCCGACAAAAGAAAATCCCGCACCCAGTTCAAGCAGGAATTTTTCAAGATGTTTTATCAGTTCTGTTTCCATCTCGCGTTCATTAAAAGGTTCGG
>CAYHQN010000330.1:0-1652 GCA_964358545.1 uncultured Tangfeifania sp.
GACACAAAGGTTTTTATTGAAAAGATAAAGGAGCAAATCAGGGTTTGCTCCATCCGGGGAGGAGATTTACAAAATCTGTAAATGTTTAGATTGTCCACAGCGGTAAGTGGAGGGGTGCTAACATATTGTGTGGTAAAGAGTTGTAAGTAATCCTGCAACAATGATCTTTCCAAAAGGTGAAATAAAACTTGCACAATAGTAACACATATGTTACCTTATGGTTAGGATAGAAGAATACATTTCGGAAGAAGGGAAAAATCCTTTTGCTGATTGGTTTGATGGCCTGGATGCGCATGCGGCAAATAAAGTAAACACATATTTGACGCGAATAGCAGAAGGGAATACATCAAGCCTCAAACCAATCAAAGGCGCCTTGCAAGAAGTGCGAATTGATTGGGGTCCTGGTTATCGCGTATATGTGGGGAAAGATGGTAATACTTTGATTATTCTTCTGGGTGGCGGGACAAAACAGCGCCAGCAGAAGGATATTGATACGGCCGCGGAACTTTGGGAAGAATATAAAAAACGGAAAAAAGGATCATAATTATGGCTATTACACGAGACTTTAAAGAAACAGTACAGACACGCGCTTTACGCGACCCTGAATTTCGAGAAGGGATGCTTCGTGAAAGCATTGAATGTATGCTTGCGGGGGACCTGAAAACAGGCAAGGCGCTTCTTAGAGATTACATCAACGCAATTATTGGTTTTGAAAAATTAGCTCAACTGACAAAAAAAGATCCAAAAAGTTTGATGCGTATGCTTAGCCCGGGCGGTAATCCAACAGCTTCAAATTTATTTGATGTGATTTGTGTCCTGGAAAAAAAAGAAAATATCCACTATCAATTGCATCCAGCCTGATAGGTCGATAAGTCCGTTAACGCCGAGATTAAACATTTCTATCAAGATCCTTTTGATTCGTCAATGTGTTTTTGGGCCAATGATTCGGTTGAGCTTTGAGGATATGAGGAATTTCTTATGAATGTGCCAGGATAAGATGTCATAGATAAATCGGGGGAGGGGAGTCGACATCGTTGAGCGAGGTAACGAAATGAAACAACAAATAAAATCTGCCGCACAAAATAACCTCACGAATCTATCGTTTTTTAAGGAAATCCGCGAGCTGATTATTTCAGCCAGGAAAGCCGTTGTCAGGAATGTCGACACTATCCAGGTGATTACCAATTTTGAAATCGGCCGGAGAATTGTGGATCGCGAACAACATGGAAAAAACAGGGCAGAATATGGGAAAGCCCTTTTAAAAGAATTATCAAGCCGGCTTACCAAAGAATTTGGAAGAGGTTTTTCCCGCGCTAACCTTCAGAATATGCGTTATTTTTACATTGTGTACCGCGAGCGGTTGCCGCGGAAATGCCAGACGCCATCTGGCAAATTGACGGAAGGTCAGAAAAGCCAGATGGCGTCTGGCCAATCTAATGATGTTCAGCCTTCCGGAATTTCGCAGATGAGATCGGCTGAATTTTTGAAGTCTGTGTTCAGGTTGAGCTGGTCGCAATATGTCTTTCTGATTGGGATAAAGGACGAAGACGCGCGCAGTTTTTACGAAATAGAAGCGGCAAACAATAATTGGTCATTGCCGGAGCTCACCCGGCAGTTCAATTCCGGGCTGTATGAGCGCCTCGCTTTAAGCC
>CAYHQN010000331.1:0-1647 GCA_964358545.1 uncultured Tangfeifania sp.
TTAATTAAAAACAAAAACACTTTTCGGAGTGGACTCAAGATTAAAGATTAAAAATGAATATCAGAAAGACTCATAAACACTTCAAATCAGTTATTAAACAGTCAATAGATTAACCCTATATTCGTTTCGCAAAATTGGCTATTTTATCTGAATAAATTCAATAAGAAACTGGAAATTGGCTATTGAATTTTTTATGGTAAATTGATTGCCTGAGTTTTATGCGTATTTCATCATTTTGGTATTGCATCATCCTTAATTCATTATTACCTTCATACGTTCAAAGTTTAAAAAAACAGACTACCTTGTCGTTCATAATTACAGTGAAACGCCTGCAAATCTTCCCGCTTTTGCCTTTTTATCCGAAAGGCAATCAGACAATAATTTGTAATTTTTAATTTGTTTGTTCCGTTATGTTACTAAAACCGCTGGTTGTCGAAAATATTCGCATCGCTTTTCAGTCGATTCGGAGCAATCTGCTTCGGTCAGTCCTGACGATCCTGATTATTGCAGTGGGAATCTCGGCGCTTGTAGGCATCCTGACTGCCATCGACTCCATCAAGAATGCCATCACCGCCGATTTCACCCGTTTGGGGGCCAACACCTTTTCCATCCAGAGCAGGGGAATGAGAATTCAGATTGGCAATCAGCGATACCGTTCCAAAAATTATAGCTACATCAGCTACTTTCAGGCCAAGGATTTCAGGGATCAGTTCCATTTTCCTGCATCAGTCTCTATTTCAATAACAGCGACAAACACTGCCACAGTAAAATACGAATCGAAGAAGAGCAATCCAAACGTGATCGTCAGGGGCATCGATGAAAACTACCTTTCCACCGACGGATATGATATAGAAAGCGGGCGCAACATTTCGATGCAGGAGGCCTTCGACGGGACCAACGTGGCTTTGATTGGTGCAGAAATGGTACCGAAGATGTTCCCCAAGGGTGTTGATCCCATTGGAAAATTGCTAACCATCGGAAGTGGAAAATACACGGTGGTGGGTACATTGAAGTCGAAGGGAAGTGGGTTTGGTGAGACCGGAGACAGACTTGTCTTCCTCCCCTTTGCCAATGTGCGCCAATATTTTGCGCGACCGAAAATGAATTTCAGGATTAGTGTGCATCCAAATTCTGCGCAGTTGATGGATGCAGCCACCGGTGAGGCTGAAGGGATTTTTAGAAACATCCGTAAGCTCAATATACTGGATGACAGTGATTTTATTATAGAAAAAAGTGACAACCTGGTCAATATACTGCTCGACAACATCAAATATGTAACCATGGCCGCTACCATTATTGGCGTTATCACTTTATTGGGCGCTGCCATTGGATTGATGAATATCTTGTTGGTTACGGTTGCCGAACGTACACGGGAGATCGGCATCCGCAAAGCCATTGGCGCCAACTCCGGCACAATCCGGCAGCAGTTTCTGATCGAATCGATCGTTATCGGGCAGATGGGCGGTGCTTTGGGTATCCTGCTGGGTATCATGGCCGGCAACATCATATCCATTTTTATGGGTACCGCCTTTATCATCCCGTGGAACTGGATGATTGGCGGAGTTACCGTCTGCCTGCTGGTCAGCTTCGCCTCGGGTGTTATTCCCGCTGTAAAAGCTTCCAAGCTGGATCCGATCGAAGCGCTGC
>CAYHQN010000332.1:0-1643 GCA_964358545.1 uncultured Tangfeifania sp.
ATTTGGTTACAATCGTAAATATAAATTATATTGGCAAGCCCAAGGTGTCCGGCAAACGATGCGGCTTCTGAGGTTATCCCTTCCATTAGGTCGCCATCACTTACAACGCCGTAAATATAATGGTCGATAATCTTCGCATCTCCTGTATTAAACCGTTCTGCCAGTATTCGTGCCGCCAGCGCCATACCGACCCCATTGGCAAAGCCCTGTCCCAGGGGACCTGTGGTAGCTTCCACTCCAAGGGTATGCCCGTATTCCGGGTGTCCAGGGGTTTTACTTCCAAATTGCCGGAATTGCTTAATATCATCTAAAGACAGATCATAGCCAAAGAGATGTAATAGGGAATACAACAACATGGAACCGTGTCCTGGTGACAGGATGAAACGGTCTCGATTTGGCCATTGAGGGTTTTGGGGATTAAATCGGAGGAATTGCATCCATAGAACAAATGCAACATCGGCAAATCCCATAGGAAGGCCTGGATGGCCTGATTGTGCCTTTTCAACTGCATCCGCTGAAAGCATTTTTAGGGTATTTACGGCAAGTTCGATTTTGTGTTTGTCTATTTTATTTATCAACATCTTAATTTCTATCTTACTTTTTAAAATGCCCATATCTTAAAACCTCCTTCCTGTTTTATTTTACTTTCGTTTTTATCTCTTTTCCAGCTTTCTTTTTTATAGGATTGAATTTTCTTTCTATTTTCTGTCCTCTGACATCTGACTTCCTGTTTCTTTCTTCTGTCTTCCGATACCCACATCCCTGACCGCAGATACCTGCTCACTGCATTTGGGCATGTATCATATCGCTGCCAGAAATATATGTACCTGGTAGGTCAACCGTCCCCGGTTGACATAACAATGTTCCGCATGGACAACCATTCCCGGTTGACAATAAAAAACATGCAAAAATGATAAAATTGTAATAAATATGCGACAACCAAGTATGCTTTAATGCAGAATATTTTATCATGACACGCAAGGACGCTTGAATTTGAAAAATCATCATAACAAGCGAGGACGCATGTCCCACCAACCAAATGTATAAATGGTAGGTCAATCGTCCCTGATTGACAATAATATTTGACAAGCGGGGACGCTTGTCCTACCATAGTCCAAAATCAGAATTCGTAAATCCCAAATCAAAAATCAAAAATCAATATCTTTACCTATTATCCACCACAAACGGATTGAACATTAAAGGCTGGTGGCAGTGGGGGCATGAGGAGCGGAGGCGTGGGGCGTTGAAGGCTTCGGCGGAGAGTTTCAGGCATGGGGAGTCCTCTGGTGAAAGGAGCGCATCCCTGGTTATTCCTGCAATCGTATCAAGTATTATCTTTTCTGGAACAAAACGTTTCCCGCACCATTCACAAAGTGCGGTGATGTTATCATCCCATTTTCCTGGTTTCCCTTCTTCTCCACAAAGCCAGAGACGTACCGGGGCAATAATTGCCAAGGTTGGGTTAAGCAAAGCGAACTCAACAGTTTGTAATTAATCAGTTGGGTTTCGTACCTCAACCCAACCTTATATGTCTACCGGACTGTGCCGCTTGTTTTTTAGCGCTTGCGGTTGCTTGCTTGGTCAGGCTTTGTTTATCTTTACGGAACGATGCAAAGAAGGCAATGATTTCTTCATGGGTTTTA
>CAYHQN010000333.1:0-1635 GCA_964358545.1 uncultured Tangfeifania sp.
TCTGCCCCGTGAATATATTTCATTCTTACAGTTTCTTGGTAAATAGATGAAATTGATAGGATTCCTCCCCACACACCATCATAGCCGGGCGTAAGAAAAACGATCAAATCGCGCGTGTTTCGAGAATAATTTTTCATTAATAAAAAATTTTGAAGCTGTTTAATTTTTAATTGGTTAATTTTTTTTTGCAGTTGCTGTAGGCGATATGAATTTCGAATCCTATCGATTAATTTCATCATGTTCATACAGCAATCCTTTCTCTAAGCCTGCGACTGTGCGCAACTGCTAGCCGTATAATTTGACAAATCATTCTTATTTCATTTGATCCAACTGATGTACCTGTGGGCAGGGCGAAAACCTGTGCTGCGAGTCGTTCCGTCTCAGGTAATAAAAGTAGGTTGGACACGTTCCGTGGTCCATTTCAAGATCGGATGTAATACCCCAGGCCATTTGCCGTGATAAGAAACACCACGCATCTCAACCGTGTCGTGAATATCAAAAACCAAAGCATCTTCTCGACGATAGATAATGATCCCTTCGTCTTTCACAACTAATAATTCAACTCGATGTACACCACTGTTCATTAAATCGCTAGGAACATAACATATACTGCGGAATAGTCCTTTTGGAAATGGCCGTCCATGCCAAACTGATTCGTCACAAGATGCAGTGTTGTACACCATAACTCCTTGTTCATTGTAGATATGCAAGCTTAAGTTTAAATATGTGTCTGGTACTAAATTCCAATATTCACACTCGATAGCAAATGGCGTTCTCATGGTAATCGGATCAGAGGAAGAACCACTTACAGGACGTACACAAACACGATGCAAACACACCATATTGTTTCCTGGCGCTGAAGCGATTTCATTCCAAACTTGCTCAGTTAAGCTAGAAAAAGAAGTTTTTAAATAATCCGATATCACCTTTTCTGATTGAGCATCTTGAGCCAATTTTCCTGTGTCTAACCAAATGGTTCTATTGCATAAATTTTGTACAGCAATCATGTTATGACTCACTAACAATACAGTCTTGCCCTCCCTCGCAATATTTCTCATTTTTCCCAAACACTTCTTTTGAAATTGGGCGTCTCCCACCGCCAGCACCTCATCTACAACAAGGATTTCAGGCTCTAGGTGGGCAGCCACTGCAAAGGCAAGACGGACATACATGCCGCTTGAGTATCGCTTCACCGGGGTATCCAAAAACTTCTCCACTTCGGCAAAGGCAACAATTTCATCAAATTTCTTTTTGATTTCGGTTTTGGCCATTCCCAGTATCGCGCCATTCAGGTAAATATTTTCTCTCCCCGTTAGTTCAGGGTGAAATCCCGTGCCAACTTCAAGTAAACTTGCAATCCTGCCCTTTATCGAAACGCGTCCCGTTGTTGGTTCAGTAATACGGCTTAAGATTTTTAAAAGCGTTGATTTCCCAGCTCCATTTCTGCCAATGATACCTACCCGTTCGCCTTGTTTGATTTCAAAAGATACCTCCCTGAGCGCCCAGAATTCCTCGTGCGCAGAATATGAGGATTCAATTCTTGCAACGGGATTGAATAATTTTCTGCTGAGATTACCAATCTTTTCAGAAATTACCTCCCGCAGGTTTATATAGTTGCCACTCCGCTCTCGTTGG
>CAYHQN010000334.1:0-1611 GCA_964358545.1 uncultured Tangfeifania sp.
CCTGATGTCACAGCAACATGAAGTTGTTCATGTTGTTTTGAATAAACTCCTAAGTTGTTTTTGATATTTTTTGCATGGAGTCCAATAACGAATATCGAACAAGGAATAATGAATGTCGAAGGATAAGAAAACTTCATAATTCGAAATTCCTTATTCGTTATTCATTACATGGTTAAATTAATTCGTAATTTTAACTTAGCGCTTATGGGGCTTCACCCCTGTCTATATGCTTTCTGCCCATTGTACTCAAAATCAATCAATTCATTGCATGTAACATGCCCGCCGCAGGTTTTGGAAATGGTTTGCAATTACCCGGGTTTCTTCCACTTACCTTGCAAAGGATCGTTCTGAGATATGAGTTCTTCAAACATTTGCATCGGTAATGGTTTAAAGAACAGGTATCCCTGAATTTCTGAACAATGCTGTTGCTTGAGAAAATCGAGTTGTTCATCGGTTTCAACACCTTCAGCAATAACCCCAAATTTCATACTTTTAGCCAGGGCGATAACCGCTCCAACAATCATTTTATCATTCTGGTCAGTCGTAAGGTCGCGGACAAAATGCTGGCTGATCTTAAGTTTGTTAATGGGGAATTTTTTGAGGTAAAAAAGAGAAGAAAAGCCCGTGCCAAAATCATCGAGCGCAATCTGAATGCCTAACGCTCTTAATTTATGTAAATTATAAATGGTAAGTTCCAAATTTTGCATGGCAGCGCCCTCGGTAATCTCCAGTTCCAGCAGATGGGGGGGCATCCCGGTTTCTTTCAATACCGAAGTAATCATTTCTATCAAATTGTTTTGCTGAAACGTATGCGCGGAAAGGTTTACTGCCACGGGTACTGGATTGAATCCCTTATCCATCCATGCCTTGTTTTGCAAACAGACGGTATGTAATACCATCTCATCGATGGAGGTAATCATTCTCGTTTCTTCCGCAAAGGGGAGAAACTCTACAGGAGAGATCAATCCACGATGTGGATGTTGCCATCGTACCAGGGCCTCCATGCCAACGATTTGACACTTGTCAACATTTACCTGTGGTTGATAGTACACCACGAATTCCTTGCGTTCAAGGGCGCGGTGAATATCCCGTTCAAGGATCATAGCCGCGAAAGACTTGTTGTACATGGCCGGGACATAAAAATGATAGTTATTTCCACCGTGTTCTCTGGTATGATGCATGGCGATGTTGGCATTTTTGAGGAGGATTTCAGCGCTGTCTCCATCGTTGGGATAGAGAGATATTCCCATGCTGGTTTTAACATAGAGTTCATGTTCACAAATAATATACGGTTGTTTCATGGTGTTGAGTATCTTATTTGCAACGGTGTGCACATGATCCACATGACTGAGTCCCGACAGCACTATCGCAAACCCATCGCCACCAAGCCGGGCAATAGTATCATCCTCACGAACACAACCTTTTAGTCTGCCTGCAACGCCTTGCAGCAGCAGGTCTCCCAGGTTGTGTCCCAGGGTATCATTTACGATTTTAAATCTGTCAAGGTCAATGCATATCACGGCAGCCGTTTTCTTTGTGCGGCGCGCTTGTGCTAATCCTAAAACAAGCGAGGTTTTTTTGAATGCGGGTTTTGCCTGAACGGAAATCATT
>CAYHQN010000335.1:0-1607 GCA_964358545.1 uncultured Tangfeifania sp.
TCAAACATTTCAAACATTTCAAACATTTCAAACATTTCAAACATTTCAAACATTTATTTTACATGAGAACCCAAAAACTACTTTTAACATTAATGCTTTCGATGACCGTTTTGGTGCAGTTGCAGGCTGTCAATTTTGACCAGAAAAAATTGATTGGGAAATGGCAATATACCGCTCCAACCGCGCCCCCAAACTATACTTCCGGACAGATTAATTTTATTCAGGCCGCCGATAAGCTCAAAGGGGAACTGGTTATCGAAGGCCAAAAAGTGGAATTTTCGCAGATTACTATCAAGGAGGAGTTGATTTCAGTACTCATTTACCTTGAATCAACCCCGATTACCGTCAGTTTTAAATTGGTCAATGGAAAACTGGAAGGAAAGGCTGATACACCGGATGGTCTGGTTGCATTAACTGCTACCAGAATATAGTGTTATCTTTGGTGATACTGCTTTTCGTAGTATTTTTCGTATGCTCCGGAAGAGACATTCTCAAGCCATTCCGAATTTTTCAGGTACCAGGCAACAGTCCTGGTAAGACCTTCCTCAAACTGCAGGGAGGGTTTCCATCCCAGCTCCCTTTGAATCTTGGATGAGTCGATGGCATACCTCAAATCGTGGCCTGCACGGTCTTTAACGAAAGTAATCAATTGTTGGGAGGTGCCTTGCGCCCTGCCTAACTGTTGATCGACTACATCACACAATGCCCTGATCAAATCAATGTTGGTCCATTCATTAATTCCACCAATGTTATAAGTCTCCCCAATAACACCGTTGTGAAAAATCACATCGATGGCCGAGGCATGGTCTTCGACATAGAGCCAATCCCTGATATTCTCTCCTTTCCCATATACCGGAATAGGTTTGAGATGCTGAAGGTTGTGGATGCACAATGGAATCAACTTCTCAGGAAACTGATTGGGCCCATAATTGTTTGAACAGTTGGAAATCACAACCGGCAAGTGAAACGTATTGTGATAGGCCCTGACCAGATGATCGGAACTTGCCTTCGAAGCAGAATAAGGACTCTGAGGATCGTAAGAGGTCGTTTCTGTAAAAAGTCCGGTTTCTCCGAGCGAACCATAAACCTCATCGGTCGAGATATGGTAAAAACGTTTCCCCTCCATGGCGCCCTTCCAGTGTTCCTTGGCAGTATGGATCAGGTTAAAAGTCCCGAAGATGTTGGTACGGATAAAGGAGGCAGGATCTGTGATGGATCGGTCGACATGCGATTCGGCAGCCAGATGAACGACCCCTTCTATCGGGTAAGTCTCAAAAAGTTTGTTCACGAAGTCACTGTCAGTGATATCCCCTTTAACAAAAGTATAGTTGGGTAACCTGTCAATGTCCTTCAGGTTTTCGAGATTTCCCGCATAGGTCAGAAGGTCCAGGTTGATAATCTTGTAGTCCGGATAGTTTTTTACAAAACGTCTTACAACGTGAGACCCTATAAATCCTGCACCACCTGTAATTAAAATATGCTTTCCCATCTTATTTAGGTTATTGTTTATTAATTCGTTAATTCCTAATAAATCATCGATTTTGTAACCGGTCCTGAGACCCTATGTTTGTAATGCATAAGTCCTTAAGATTTTAAGTAAATTTAGT
>CAYHQN010000336.1:0-1558 GCA_964358545.1 uncultured Tangfeifania sp.
CAAAGTTTTACTAAAGACAGGTTTGTTTTTAATAGCTTATTGCTGGGCACATGTTCGTCGTGATTTTCTAGAGATCGAAAACAGTCATAGTAATTTTGCTGATTGGGCTAGGTCGTGGGTTGAGCAAATTGGATTGATCTACCACATCAACAATGATCGCATGAAGCGTCAAATAGACTCACTCGAGTTTGATAAAAAGCAAAAACTTCTTCAAGAGAAAATCTTGAAAATGAGAGTACGCTTTGAAGATGAGCTTTCGCATTTTCAAGATGAATTTCCATCGGCTCGCAGAAAAGTTTTAGAAAGTCTTAAAAAACACTGGAGTGGATTGGTTCTATTTGTACAGTATCACTGGATTCCAATGGATAACAATACCGCTGAACGCGGGATACGAGGCCCCGTACAGGGTCGAAAAAGCTACTATGGATCAGGATCCGTTGAAAGTAGCGAAACTGCGAGCATGAGTTTTAGCATCACGGGCACACTTGATCTCTGGGACATAAATAATAACTTATGGTTCACAAATTATCTTCAAGCCTGTGCAGAAAATAAAGGGCAGCCACCTCAAGATTTAAGTCATTTTTTGCCATGGAAAATGACGTCCGAACAGCTCAAAAAATATGGCAGTAATTCCAGTCCAAAAACATACAGTGACATAACCAAGGAGCAAATAAAATGCGCTATCGAGGGCGATTCTTTTCTGAAGAAGAAATTGAAACCATCAAAAGACTCATCGAAGAAGCCCCCTTTCCCAAATACCGACGCCCGCTTTCAAAAAAAATATGTGAAGTCCTCAACTGGGTAAATCCCATTGGTGGTCTCAAAGATATGGCTTGTCGAGTAGCTCTTTTACAAATGGAAAAGGACGGTATTATACAATTACCGCCAGCAATCCTTATTAAGGTGAATAAATCAAAATTGGATTATTCAAAAGAACCAGCTCCTGAGTTAACAGTTCTCGAATGTTCAATTCAAGAAGTAAAACTTGAGATTAATTTAGTTGATAAGACAACCGCAAAAATATGGAATACCTACGTTGAGCATTACCACTACCTTGGGTATACTAAGCTTGGTGGTGCACAATTAAGGTATATTGTTTCCTACAATGGTAAACCAATCATATTTTTTGGTTTCAGCGCAGCAGCATGGAAGGTGAAAGACCGAGATGATTTTATTGGATGGACACCACTTCAAAAAGAAAAAAATCTTCATCTCATTATTAATAACTCCCGTTACTTGATTTTACCTTCTGTCAAAGTCCCACATCTCGCCAGCCATGCGCTTGCTAAAATAACACAGAGACTTAGAAAAGATTGGTTTAATATTTATAAATATAAACCTGCTTTGATCGAAACTTTTGTACAAAAAGACAGGTTCTCTGGTACATCATATAAAGCTGCAAATTGGAAGTACTTGGGGGATACTCAAGGTCGAGGTAAATATGATCGGTACGCTAAAAAAATAGTTCCTGTAAAAACAATCTGGGTTTATCCATTGGAAAAAAACTTCAAAAGCGTTTTAGCAGGATAGTCAGATCACCACTTCACTGAACATTTAC
>CAYHQN010000337.1:0-1513 GCA_964358545.1 uncultured Tangfeifania sp.
TTTGGTAGACATATTCTCCAGTATCGAGCTGTACTTTCTTGGCGATTAGGTCATTCATTTATTGATATTATCCCCATTCTTCCCCTTCATTCCAATCAACTTTTGCTGTTTTAAGAAAGAGACCAAGGCGTCAGTTGAATAATAAAAAATCGTGGGGGCGTTGTTTTGCGGAATCCCTGTTTCTTCCGGCCACATTACTGACCCAGGGAAATCGCTTTTTAATGTCCATCTTTGGGAATCCATTAATATTTTGGTTGGATAAGTCAGAACAACAGCGCCGTGGTAGCTATCAGCAATCCGCCTGACAATATGGCTTTTACCGGAGCCGACAGGGGCTTCAACAACAATTACCTTCGCGGTACAAGATAAGGCATCAATGGTTTCTTTTTGAAAAGGGCGCAGTCCATGTAGTTCTTTAACTGTTCGAGGCATTATTGAAATCATTCATCCCCCCCACTCCGGCTCTTATATTGAGTTTGTGATCTCAGCTTCAGTTCAAGCATAGTAACAACTTCATTTAACCACGTCAAATAATATCTACCACCGTAATCCACGAAATGTGAAGAAAAGCAGGTGCGTTTTATTATTTACTGCTCAGAATTCTCCAATAAAGAATTAAATTCCGTTGAATGCCTTGAAAAAATGGATAAAATACAGGCATGTTAAAAAATGCAAAAAGGACAAATACGGGTAGAAAAGACCTATGAAATACGTACTCTTTATTTTATGCATTTTGTTCAGTGGTGTTTTCCCTATGGCCATTTCTCAGGCTCAAAACAATAATCACAAGAAATCCCAATCCCCAGCGAGTAATGAAAAGGAGATTGCAACGATTGCAGGCGGGTGCTTCTGGTGCCTGGAGGCGGTGTTTGATGAACTGCGTGGTGTAGCAAACGTCGAGTCCGGTTATTCAGGCGGAGATGCGCAAAATCCCTCGTATGAACAGGTATGCGTGGGAACAACCGGCCATGCCGAGGCGATTCAAATCACCTTTGACCCCAAGGCCATATCTTTTCAGAAAATACTCGAAGTCTTCTTTTCCGTCCATAACCCCACCACCCTGAATCAACAGGGCGCCGATGAGGGTACACAATACCGTTCAGCGATTTTTTATCATTCCCCGGAACAGAAGAATATTGCGGAGTCCGTCATAAAAGAAGTCAACAACTTAAAGGTTTGGAATGACCCGATTGTAACGGAAGTCACTCCATTTGTGGCGTTTTATCGGGCAGAGGACTATCACCAGGATTATTACAACCGCAATAGCAGACAATCCTACTGTCAGATGGTAATATCACCAAAGTTGACAAAAGTTCGCAAGCAATTCAAGTCACTGCTAAAGAAATAGCCTGACTCATTCGGGAGCATTCCCAAATTTTTGTAAATTTGTGTTTTGTCCCATAGGGACAGATGGAAATAGCCCACTGGTTTATCAGTGGGACTATAGGAATAAAATAGGGTATCTGGTGGCACAGGCTTCCAGCCTGTGGAGGAATTTAGCATTTACAGAAGA